>JBBPYO010000258.1:0-3253 GCA_038199845.1 Flavobacteriales bacterium | reverse complement strand
GCTGCGCTGTACCACTATTCAAAAACCGATAATGCTGGCAAATGTGCTTTTAAAATAGAGCGTGGTGGAGATTGGTTTTTACACGCGACTCAGATGATTTCGAGTACTGATGACGACGCCGATTGGGAAAGTTTCTGGACGACTTTTAGCTTCGGTGTCAATCCCGCTTTATAATTTTTTTATTTCCTTAATAATTAATATTCTTACCAAATTTTACGAAATTTACATTTCACCCCTTCTTTTATAGTTATATATTACTATTAATGGAATATCCTGTCTGTTTTCAGCTCCAGAAAGTAATTTAAAGAGCGATAAAATTCATTTCCAAATCATTTATACGTATGACTTCAACAGTAAATAAAGTGCAGGCACAGACGACCAATACTATATTAATGGTGCGACCGGTGGCTTTCAGGAAAAATGAACAGACCGCTATAAATAATTATTTTCAAGAAGATCTGAATGCTAAAAATGTGGAGATTAACGCAAAGGCACAACAAGAGTTTGATGCCTTAGTGACTACTTTGCGCAGTGCCGGAATCCAGATTCTCATATTAAATGATGACTTGATCGAAGATACGCCAGATTCCATATTTCCCAATAATTGGGTTTCTACCCATGCTAATGGAGATGTTGCAGTTTACCCGATGTTTGCTGAAAATAGGAGAAAAGAACGCCGGGACGCCTTTTTTATCCTGCTGGAAAATCACGGTTTTAAAATCAACAATATTATAGATTATACAGATGCCGAAGAAGAAGGTTTTTTTCTGGAAGGAACTGGAAGTATCGTTTTAGACCGTACCAATGAGAAAGCGTACTGTGCGCTTTCTGCACGGGCAGATGAAGAACTTTTTATCGAGTTCTGCGAAGATTTTGAATACTTTCCAGTCATTTTTAATGCCTTTCAGACTAAAGATGATCAACGCTTGCCCATTTATCATACCAATGTCATGATGTGCATCGCAGAAGAATTTTGTGTGATCTGTCTAGATTGTATCGATGATAAAAAGGAGCGTAAAAATGTGGTGCAGCACTTAAAAGATTCCGGCAAGGAAATCATTGCGATTACCGAAGAGCAACTACAACATTTTGCCGGCAATATGTTACAAATACGAAACGATAAGGGTGATAAATTACTGATTATGAGTCATGACGCACATCAAAGTCTTACTTCAGATCAGGTAAAAACCATTGAAAAATACAACATGATCATCAGCAGCGATCTTTCCACTATTGAAACTTGCGGAGGCGGAAGTGCGCGCTGTATGATGGCGGAAATTTTTCTGCCAAAGATTTAGATTTCCTATTTTGAAGGATTTCTAAATCAGGGCAAATGGTATGAACTCACTATCTAAAACCAATTATTTTGAAGTGCGCTCCAAAGATGTGGTAATTTAGCATTCCTGCGGACAGGTGAAATTTATTGGTTGGATTAAAACAGTGTATAGCCAAAAATCAATGAAAACCCGCCATAATTGGAATCGTAATAAAGATAATCGCTCAGTACAGTACGATCTAAGTCGTATCTAAATTCTAGGCTGTAGTGATCACCATATTTAAAACCCGCACCCAGCGCAAAATTACTTCTGCTTTTTATATTAAGGTTTACGCGATTTCTATACGTTAAGATAGAATTCAAAGGAAAATCAAGCACAAAAGATGCATTTATAAAAAGTTTTGAGGTATCGTCCAAAAAGAAATAATGCCGCAGGCCCAGAGGCAATTCAATAGATTTGTAGTCAATAGAGGTCGTTTCATCATCTATATCTATTTCCGATTTATAGGTTTGATAAGTAGGTTCGAGAATTATCGACCATTTATCCTTATTGAAAGGCAAGATAAATTCGGCTTCTAGACCGAGCCTTAAACTCCATTCATTATCCAGATTCTTCTTTTGTGATGCGAGACCTATAGTAGAAAATTTTTCTATGTCTAAATGCGCATTTTTTGCACCGGGTCTAATACTTAAATGAAAAAATGCACTTTTTTTCTCGACAATACGATTTGTGTAATCGGGATTTTTACAAGTATTGTATTTTATAAAAAACCGTTCTAAAGATGTACGCGTATACCGAAGCTTTTCAATCCCATCCAGTGTGATGGAAACGCACTTTAAAGTAGTGTAAAGTTCTTGCTTATACGCTTCGTTCTTTTTTAAATCTTGCCCTTCGTCTATATATTCTTTATAGACTAAAGGTTTTATACTCTTGTCGTTTTCGCTATAAAAATAGCGCGTTAAATTGCCGTCCTCATAACGATAAAGAGCTGCGTCCCCTTCTACCAATACTTCTAAGAAGAGCTCTTCCTCTAAAAAATCTGAAGCGCGTTTGCTGCTTAGAGTATTCAATATAGTGCTGGAACGATCTACCTTTACAGTGGCTCTTATGTATTTAGAATCGTCCTCAAAACCAAATTCTTTTGCGTATTTTAAAGTCAGGGTTTTAGGAGAAGTGTTTTCTGAATCCTTGAACTCAAATTGGGAAGGATTGCTTTTCCAGTCCTGGTTTTTTATGGAACCCTCTATGCGCTGGTCTAGATTGTTGATGTAATAGCCTTTTTCAAAAGTGATCTGGGCGTTGCCATAAAAAGTAAAACCAAGGCAAAAAAGCAATACAAATAGGTTGTTCATTAAATTGGTTTGTAAAATGGATTATGATTTTGGGATCTATGAATTCCTTTAAAAGATACAATATAAATAAAATGGTAAATTTCACGCATTTTAACACCGTTTATTGGCTAAAAAGTCCAATTTCTAGGGTTTGTGCTGTATTTACTTCGGATGCTGTTCGCGTTTTTTCGTGTCGCTTTTCCAGAACCAAAGATCGATAAGCCATAAAATGATCATTAAAATCATAAGTAAACTTAGCGGAAGCGAAGTAATGATCAGTAATTTTTGCATAGCTGTAAGTACATCGCTATCGGCGCGCGCCTGACCTAAAAGAACAATAGCAACGGAAAATAGCATCAATATTATTCCCCAGAGCCAGCGGTGCATTTTTCCCGGTTCCGGGCGTTTATCGGTAAACATACTGAGCACATAAATCGCAGAATCAACGGAAGTGACCAGAAAGCTTACCAACAGTAAAATAACCACGCTATTAATCACCGCCTGTAGCGGATAATGCTCTAAAAACTTGAACATAGAAGTGAATACATTATCAACTTCGCCATGATAACTTCCCCATTCCTGAATTAATTGACATGCCGATGTGCCAAACGTGCTGAACCAAAAAAATGTGCCCAATGATGGAAT
>JBBPYO010000257.1:0-3614 GCA_038199845.1 Flavobacteriales bacterium | reverse complement strand
TCCATAAATCCAGGTAGCGTAACTACGGTCGAAGGTGCCGGTTATTATCCACAGGCGAAAATCAATTTTCTTGTAGGCGCCACTATTTCATTTTAATCCCTTTAGAAGGTTTAATTCCCAGAGTTTGTTGATTTATTAGAACCGCCAAAAACAGCCTTTTTTAACCAGATTTTCGGCTAAAAGAGGCGATTTATAGAAGCAGAAGGATCTTTTAAACCATAACAGACATTCTCTGAGTTATAATGAAGAAAACCGGTACAGTTATATTACTGTACCGGTTTTTGTATTTAAAAGAGTTTGGCAATATTTAGGAGGGTGAAGCTATTTCTTCTTTATAGAAATGCACATCGCGCTGTGGGAACGGAATAACGATACCCTGAGCCTCAAGACGACTTTTACCTTCCTCTAAAATCAGCCAGCGTAGCGCCCAGAAATTATCATTTGTTGCCCAGTATCTCAGGGAGAGGTTTACAGAGCTATCTGCGAGTTCTGCCACTACCACCATAGGTTCAGGATGTGGATCATGCAATACGTTTTCCTGCTCATTAACGAGCTCCAGTAAAATTTCTTTTGCCAGTTTTATGTTGCAATCGTAAGAGATGCCCCAGGTCATCGCTTCGCGGCGTATACCTTCAGCACTATAGTTGATAATATTATCATTAGATAATTTACCGTTTGGAATAACGGCCAGTTGATTGCCAAAAGTGGTCATTCTGGTATTGAAAATCGATATTTCCTTTACGGTACCCTCAACGCCCTGAGCAGATATAAAATCACCGACTTTAAAAGGTTTCAGTAAGAGAATTAAAACACCGCCGGCAAAATTGGCCAGTGATCCCTGCAGCGCTAAGCCTATGGCTAGACCTGCAGCACCTATGATCGCTACAAGCGAAGTTGAGGCCACGCCCAGTTGTGTGATTACCAGTACGAAAAGTATGATTTTTAAAGACCAATTGATGAGATCTTCAATAAACTTCTCTAAAGTAATATCATATTCTTTATTATCAAAAAACTTATGAACGAGTTTGTTGATTATTTTTATTAACCATAAACCAACAAAAAGAGTAATAATGGCTCCTATAAGTCCGGGAAGGAAATCAATGACCTTTTCTACTATTTGGTCCATATATCTTTGGTAATCTTCAGGAATAATTGTCATGTATTAAATTTTTTGCAAATTTAGGGTTATTGAACCAACCTTAAAATCTTAAATGTTAATTAAAGTTAATTTTTTAATAAGAGTAAAGCCTCTTTTACTGTTGAAACGGGCAATTTACAGGTGCGGTTAGTACAAATATAAATCCATGTATTCGCATCGTCCCATCTGCCCTCAAAAAGATCGAGATATTCTTCCGGACTTTCGGTGGCAGCAATTACAGTATTGGGAAGATAGTGCTGATTTAAATCCTTCAATTTTTCCTTGGCCTGTTTTCCGGTGATTACAATTTCGTAGAAAGGATCGGTAAAATTGAGCATCAGTTCCAACCAGTTGCTGTAACCACCGGGATAAGCGCTGATCTCTTTACTTACGGTGAGCAACATTTTGCCAGATAGCTCTATATACGCTTCATTAAAGACGATATGACCCAATTTATACAGGTTTTTTGCCATAATAGAATTGGAAGCGGGAATTACATTATCCTGATATTCAACATTTCTCATGATCAGTTCAGGATCTTCATCTGAGGTAAAATACAGCATCCCGTTTTCTGAATTTGTGAAGTGATTTAGGGCGTAATTAGTCAGTTTTTGGGCATGATTAAGCCATTTTCTATCAGTAGTTACTTCATAAAGCGCGATAAATCCTTCTATTACCGAAGCATAATCCTCTAGATATGCATTGATCGTGCTAGTTCCTTTTTTAAAACTGCGGTAAAGGCTGCCATCTTCTTTGATTTGATGACCGATAATAAAATTGGCATTTTCTAAGGCAAGTTCGAGAAATTCGGGTTCGTCAAAGCTTTTGTAAGCAGCTGTAAGTCCGCTAATGGTAAGTCCATTCCACCCGGTAAGTATTTTATCATCCAGTCGCGGGGCTTCCCTTTTTTCGCGAACGCGCAACAACATTTCTTTCCAGTTTTTTTTCCTTTCCGCAAACGCGGAAGCAGTTAAGTCATGCTCTTTTATAAAATCGGAATCTTCATCTTGGCGTATAAGCACATAATTATTATGTTCCCAGAGACCATAACTGTTTACATTATAATATTCTGCAAATAGTTCATAGTCATTTTTCAGAAGCTCTTTCAGCTCCTCTTTGGTCCAGACATAAAACGCGCCCTCTTCCAGCTTGTCCTTATCGTTCATACTATCTGCGTCTAGCGCGGAATAAAAACCGCCACTATCGTCCAGCATTTCCCGTTTCAGGAATTCTACAATTCCATAAACAGTTTCTTTATACAGCGGTTCTGGGCGAGTGAGGTACGCATCACTGTAGAGACTGAGCAGCTGGGCATTGTCATAAAGCATTTTTTCGAAATGCGGAATGTGCCATTTCATATCTGTACTATAGCGCGAAAAACCTCCTCCTAACTGGTCATAAACTCCGCCAAAAGCCATTTGCTGTAAAGTAGTGTGTACAAAATCAGCAAGTTCTTGATCATTTTCTTGGTGGGCATAGCGCAATATAAAGGCGTAATTATTTGGCATCATAAATTTAGGTGCCCGGCGCATCCCGCCCTGTATGGTGTCAAAACTTTTAGACCAATTTTCAATGCTTGAAGTGAGTAGATTTTTATCAAAATCAAGCGGACCTTTTTGCGGTTCTATAACGCCCATACCTTTAAGTCCCTGTTCTAATTTATCGGCATATTCGATCAATTTTGCGGGGTTTTCGGTATATATTTTAGAAATCTGTTCTAGCGCATCAACCCAGTTTTCCTTGGGGAAATAGGTGCCGCCCCATACAGGTCTGCCGTCGGGGAGCGTGATGACATTGAGCGGCCATCCGCCTTGTCCCGTCATAAGCTGTACGGCATTCATATAAATGTTATCAACATCAGGGCGCTCTTCACGATCAACTTTTATGGGCACGTAATTAGTATTCATGACTTTTGCGACGGTACTGTCTTCAAAGCTTTCGTGCTCCATGACATGGCACCAGTGACAAGAGCTATATCCTATACTTACGATCATCAACTTATTTTCCTTTTTAGCTTGTTCATGGGGTTTGTCTCCCCAGGCCTGCCAGTTTACTGGGTTGTGGGCGTGCTGTAAAAGGTAAGGACTGGTCTCGTTTATAAGGGCATTTGTGTGCTTATACTTCACGGTGGTATCATTTTTAGTTTGACAGGAAAATGGCAAGATACTCAAGAGTGAGAGCCACAGCAGGTATTTTGGAAATTTAGAGCGCATTAGGACTTCATTTGAATAAATATTCCGTTACCAGATCACTGATAACGGAATATTTAATTTTTTGGATAAAGGTTTCAATTGACTTCAAAAGAAATTTTAAGATTTACCCTATATTCTGAAACACTGTCCCCATTTACAACAACGCTTTGCTCTTGTACATAAGCCGAACGTATATTTTTCACTGTTTTTGCAGCGTGTTTTACTCCGTTTGCAGTAGCATCCTCCCAGCTCTCACTAGAACTTGCCATTATTTCCAATACTTT
>JBBPYO010000256.1:0-2087 GCA_038199845.1 Flavobacteriales bacterium | reverse complement strand
TTAAAAAAATATTATTTAAAAATTGATTGTCTTGTTTTATTTATAATCACCCAATTGCATTGGCCTCCAGAGAGCCATTTTAAAACCGTATTTTTGTACCATGGAAACAAATAGACAGAAAAAAGTAGCAGGCGTGTTGCAAAAGGACCTTGTAGATGTATTACAAAAAGCCATGCTTGAAGCCGGGGTAAAAGACATGATCATTTCGGTGAGCAAAGTGAACGTGACCTCAGATCTTTCACAGGCGAAGGTGCACGTGAGTGTATTTCCCAACAAACGTGCCGCTGAAATATTGATCGAACTCAAAGAGCTTAAGCCCTTTATTAAACACGAGATTGCCCAACGTACACGCCACCAATTGCGCCGCATGCCTGAACTTCATTTTTTTATAGACGATTCGTTAGAATATATAGATGGTATCGACAAGTCGCTTAAAGGTGGTGATGATCCTATCGAAAATCCGGAGCTATTGCCACGACGTAAAAAATCATAAACTCCCGACTTTGAAATTTCCACTGTTTATAGCCAAACGATATTTGTTTTCACGCAGTAGCAACAATGCTATAAACATTATTACCATAATCTCTGCACTCAGCATTGTCGCGGGGTCTGCAGCGCTTTTTATTGTGCTTTCGGGATTTTCTGGTCTCAAGGAATTCAGTCTTTCCTTTGCTTCGGTTTTTGATCCAGATCTTAAAGTGCTTCCGGCTACTGGGAAAACATTCGAATTTACTTCCGCGGAAGCCCAAAAATTGGAGAGCCTTTCCGAAGTAGCTCAATTCTCAAAAATCGTTGAAGAACGTGCTTTTCTAGAATTCAAAGGTAAAAACCATGTTGCTTTTATTAAGGGTGTAGATGCTAATTATTCCAAAGTAAATAATGTGGACAGCACGCTTATTTTTGGCAGTTGGGTCAGTCAAGATGAACCCGTAAGCGTTATAGGTATTGGCATTAACCGTATTTTATCCGTTGGGATAAATAATTTCAACGATCTCCTTCAGATTATGGTTCCCAAACCGGGCACAGGGCAAATTACCAATCCTTCTCAAGCTTTTAGCACTTCAAAAGTACTGGTTACGGGCATGTATCAAGTCAATGAAGACCTTGATGACAATTATGTATTCACTTCCATCAATTTTGCCCGCAGCCTGCTGAATTATGACGAAAATCAATTGAGCTCCATTGAATTAAAACTGATACCGGGAGCAGATCCAGAAGAGGTGGCAGAACGCGTGCAAGAACTTCTGGGCGATACTATTCAGGTAAAAACGCGCATTCAGCTGAACGACAAGCTCTATAAAATGCTCAATACCGAAAATCTGGCCGTCTATCTGATTTTTACGCTTGTATTGATCATCGCGCTTTTTAATCTTGTGGGAAGTATCATAATGATCATTCTCGACAAGCGGGGGAATATCAAAACCCTGCACAGTCTGGGAGCTAATTATAAAGAGATCAAGCAGATTTTTTTCCTTCAGGGTGCTATGATGACTTTTTTTGGTGGTCTTTTTGGTCTGCTCATCGGTGTGGCCATTGTTGCTGCACAGTTACAGTTTGATCTTGTAATGATCACGCCTCAGCTCGCTTATCCCATGCGACTTACACTGCTGAACATTGTGGTAGTGCTCGTGACAATTTCCATACTGGGAATTTTGGCCTCAAAGGCGGCGGCAAGTAGGGTTTCACCTAAATTAAGTGAATAAGTTCCTCCCCAAATTCCTCCCCCAGCCCCTCCGAAGGAGGGGAGTCTTTACTCAGGTGTGAAATTCACGTTGGATTCTTGCGGTAAGGACGAAAATATATTCCTAAAAATCAGCTGAAAAGCCCTGAAAACAGACTAAAATCATCATAAAACAACCTATTAATTGGTTAAACTGAAGGTTTTTTACTCCTCTCCTTGGGGGAGGTTGGGTGGGGATTCCTCCCAAGGAGGGGTTTCAATCGGATGTGAAATTCATGTTGGATTCTTCCGCTAAAGGCGAAAAAACATATCCCAAAAATCACTCAAAAAGCTCTGAAAACGAACTAAAATCATAAAAAAACAACCTATTAATTGGCTAAAATAGCAGTTTTTAACTCCTCCCCTT
>JBBPYO010000255.1:0-4141 GCA_038199845.1 Flavobacteriales bacterium | reverse complement strand
GTTTCTATAAAATATAATTTTAACGATAATCTTTTGTTTGCATCCGTACTTGCATTGCCGTAAAGGATGGTTCCTTCTTGAGATAAAATGGAAGTATTTGGTAAACGATTAGGCTCTTCTGCGGAGGTTGTATTCCTAATGGCCACAGTGCCAATGCCCGAAGGTAATAAATTTTGAGCTACCACAACACCAAGTTTAGTGCTTGGGGATACATTTTCAGGATTGAGCAAGTCCTTTATATGTTCTGTAATACGTATGGTATAGCGTACACCATTACCATCGGCATCTGTTTCAAGAGGTCCAAGATGTGTTGTGCCTACGGCAGTTATCGCTCCTTGTGTCCCTTGAGAATCAGCACTATAATCGGCGAGAGGTGCGTTCGTTTTTAGATCATAAATAAAAATCCGGGTTGGTGCATTTTTAGCGTCTCCACCTAGTTGTTTCAATTTTTGCTGATCTACATAGAAAATAAGGTTTGCCTCGCGTACCAGTTTTGATGAACCGGCGCGTAACGCTTCTAGTTCTTCCGGTATGCCGTCACCATCTGTGTCTTCGCCAAAGAGATCTATGACGGCCATACTGCCTTGACCACCTTTTAAATATAAATCTTCGGCTCCATTAAGGGAATCCTGGTTTGTAGCCTGCGCAACAACTTCTGGTTTAAAATCATTTTCATAGCCTATCACGCCCATAGCACCTGAAGCTGGATTCAAAGAAAGTGTTATGGCTGATTGCACACGGGAATCCCCACTGCCATCTGCCGTGTAAAATATCTGAACCTGTGAGGCTGTCCTATTGAACAAAAAGTAGGAACCGCTGCCATTTATCGGTTCTGCCTCGAGATATAAACCCCTAAAGTAGTTTTTAAAACTATTCTGGTTAAAAAGAACATCACTTCCTGCTTTATCTAAAATAGCACCTTTAATGTAGGCGGTTTCTGTCGAGTCCAATTTATAGCGAAAAGCAGGTGCACTTCGGTTTACGGTAGTATCTACCGCTGGAGCAACTGGAAATATTTTTGTCACCACCTCCTTACTTGATGGGGAAATAGACTCTTTTGAAAAAAGCAAATCCCCTCTAATGCCATTAAAATCTTCTAGCTGATTGCTGTAATAAACCGCCGGTTTTGAAACATCCTGCGGATCGTTATCGCTCAAGAAATAATTGGAGCGATAACCACTTATATTCATTGGTGAGTTTCCATAAACCGAGTCAAGTCGATATTCTGTTCCGCCCGCTTCACTTACACCTATCGCGGTGCTATAATACGGCAAAGTCACAATAATACTATCTACTACCGCATTTTTTCCAACACTGGGATTAGCGGGACTAATAGATACTTGTGAGAGGGTTGATGCTACGGTTTCTCCGTAAATCTGGTTTTTATAAATCCCCAATGCGCCAGATCCCAAACCGCTGGTTTGTACCCCAGTTTCATTAAAAAATGGCTGCGTGTAGGAAGTTACTGGGAGGATAAGACTGTCGCTGGTGTAACTCACGTTATCTACAAGATCACCTCCTATTTCTAGAAATTCATCCTGACAGGAAAATAATAAAACACCTATTAATGCGGTAAAAATGGCTTTTAAGCCGCTATTTTTAAACAATTTCAACATAATTTTAGTCTAATACCTTTTTTGTGTAGAACTCCTCATAAGCTTGTGCAAATTCTTCTTTCTTCTTGTATGGGAGTACGGGTATTTTGGTTGTATTCAAATAAGTTATTAACTCTTCTGGAGTATCCTTAGAGCCTATGATTGCAGCATCCGAATGATCAATCGCCACCTTCATGAGGTTTTCATAAGTAGGATTTTTAAGTTCGTCAATATCCTTTTTATCAATTCCGTCAAAGGCAATCTTATCAATAAGCTGCTCATTTAACGTGCCTTTAAAGCCTGAATTGTATACTGACATCACAATTTTACTTTCCTTAAAAAGTGGCTCACTGGCGTAATATTTTTTGAGATAGAGTGGGAGCAAAGAAGCTAACCAGCCGTGAACGTGGATAATATCTGGTGCCCAATTTAATTTTTTTACCGTTTCCACCACACCTTTGGCAAAAAAGATGGCGCGCTCATCATTGTCTTCAAAAAGGTTTCCATCTTCATCGGTAAAAGTAGCTTTCCGCTTAAAATATTCTTCGTTATCTATAAAGTAAACCTGAATTCTCTCTTTGGGAATAGAGGCGACTTTAATGATTAGTGGCATATCAAAATCATTGATGACCAAGTTCATTCCAGATAGGCGGATCACTTCGTGCAGCTGGTGCCGGCGCTCGTTGATATTTCCATAACGGGGCATGAATATACGTATTTGACCCCCTTTGCTATTTACCATCTGCGGCGCATCAAAAGACATCGATGCGATTTCGGTTTCTGGTAAATACGGTATAACTTCAGATGATACATACAATATCCTCTTATCTTTCATAAATTGCTTTTTTTGGCAAGAGTGTCAGCCTCTACCTTTAAATTGGTTGTTTTGATTCGTGCTGCAAAAAGCTTGTTGGCTTTTTAACAAAACCGTTCTTCGTATTAGTATTAAGACTAAAAAACATGCAAAATTACTAAAATTTATGCAGATTCCCAGTAATATAGTAAGTTTGCGGCTTGTTAATTTTAAGTAATGAAAGTCTATTCTAAAAGACTGGAGATTTCACAGGCCGTTGCAAACCTCCGCAAATCGGGTAAGACCATAGGTTTTATCCCCACAATGGGCGCACTGCACAAGGGGCATGCAAGTCTTATCGACTATGCTTTGGCACAGCAATGCGACATCATCATAGTGAGCATTTTTGTAAATCCCACGCAATTTAACAATAAAGAGGATCTAGAACAGTATCCCCGTAACCTTAATGCAGATCTTGAATTTTTAAAGCCTTTCGGCGAAAAGTTGCTCGTTTTTGCTCCAGATGCAGTAGAAGTGTACGGGAAAGAAATTAAAAGTAAAGAGTATGATTTTGCGGGCTTGGACAAAGTGATGGAAGGTGCTTTTCGCCCAGGTCACTTTGAGGGTGTAGCTACCGTATTGAGTTATTTGTTTGAAATTGTAAAGCCCGATAAAGCGTTTTTTGGTGAGAAGGACTTTCAACAGTTACAGATCATCAAAAAATTGGTTGAAATCGAAACTATTCCGATAAAAATCATCGGAGCGCCTATAAACAGAAATGAAGACGGCTTAGCGCAAAGTTCCCGCAATGTACGCCTTAGCCCAGCGCATCGGCAGGCTGCCCCGTTTATCTATCAAATTTTAAAGCAGGTCAAAAAAGATTTCAACTTAAAATCTACGCCCGAATTAAAAGATTGGGTACAGCAACAGTTTGCAGATCATGAACTTCTTACTTTAGAATATTTTGAGATCGCCGATGCACGCTCCTTAAATCCGGCGGAAAAAGATCAAAACCTAGGTGATTTTAGGGCATTTATAGCCGTTTTTGCCGGTGATGTACGTCTTATAGATACACTTGCCCTTACTTAAAAAAACGTAACTTTGTTTCTATGTTAGTTAATGTCGTAAAATCAAAAATTCACAGGGTCAAGGTAACCGGGGCAGAGCTGCACTATATAGGTAGCATCACCATCGATGAAGACCTAATGGAAGCTGCAAATATTCTAGAGGGCGAGCGCGTACAGATCGTTAATATCACGAACGGTGAGCGCCTTGAGACCTATGCCATACCCGGACCGCGCCAGAGTGGTGAGATCACTTTGAACGGTGCAGCTGCACGCAAAGTGGCCAGGGGCGATATGCTCATTCTTATCGTTTACGCCTTTATGGAAGTGGAAGAGGCCAAACAATTCAAACCCACTCTCGTTTTTCCAGATGAGCACACCAATCTTTTAAAATAGGGGGTGGGCAAAAAGACATTTATAAAACTGCTTAAAACCATAATTCCCCTGGGTTTGGGGATTTTTTTAATTTGGTATTCGCTAGCATCGTCCACTCCCGAGCAGCGTGCGACTCTTTGGGAAAACATAAGAAATGCCGAACCGGGCTGGATTATTCTTTCTTTGGTTTTTGGTATTCTAAGTCATCTTTCCCGCGCTTACCGCTGGCAATTTTTATTGGAACCCTTAGGATATAAACCCGCTTTTGCAAACCGTTTTATGGCGGTTATGGTCGCTTATTTGGCAAATTTAGG
>JBBPYO010000254.1:0-5096 GCA_038199845.1 Flavobacteriales bacterium | reverse complement strand
CATTTCCCTTCTTCTCTCTTCAAGAATTACTTTAACAGCTTCTTCTTTGGACTCCGCAGTGAGTGCAGGAGTCCCCGTTTTCATTCTTTTTGCACGCAACATATTCAAGGCTGCCATTGCGCCACCAACATCATTGGTCCTGGCAAGACACTCTGCTTTGATCAAGTACATTTCTGCCAAGCGCGATACGACCGGTGACCATAACTGCGCCACTTTATCCTGTAAAGAACATTTAAGAACAAAATATTTGGGAAAACCATTTCGTCTTTCAATATCAAAATCATTGATGACATAAATTTTCTTACCGTTGTTTAAGTAATAGGATTTGACCTGATTTCCATTTTCTTCGGAAAATACTTCATAATCAATATCCTTTTCGGTGAAAAAAGTATTTCCATTTTTAATAAATGTCCTTCTAAAAATATAATTGTAATCCTCAGTGATCCAATGAACAGCTGGAATTTTTTCGCCATTATCATCTTTTAGATATTGGGGATCAATAAAACCGAATCGACTATCACTTGGGTTTTTTCTTAAAATATCCAAATAACTGCTGGAAGCATACATTTCGCCGTATCCTTGATTGTCAATTTGTGCGTACAAACCGCCAACGGTGCCGAATGGACTTGCATAATCTGACTCTTCTAGAAATTTAAAACCAAAAATAGTTTCGGTATTATTATCGGGGTTTAAAACCGTATAATTAGGGAGCTCACTTGTAGAAAGTAGCGTAAACCGGCCAGATGAAATCACTTTCTCAGCATAATCAACAGCTTTTTGATTTTCTTCCATATAGAGATAAACCCTTGAAAGTAGAGCCTGTGCTGCTTCTTTGGTAGCATAGCTATTGCTTTTATTAACAGTCATAAGTGTTTCGGCCTTGAGCAGATCCGCAACCACTTGATCATAAACTTCGCCTACTGTATTTCGGTCAGGCAGATCGTTGACATCCGTGGTTAATTTCAAGGGAATCCCTAAATTGGAACGACCCTGTACATAAGGCCTCCCAAAAACATTTACCATTTCAAAAAAAGCATAGGCCCTCAAATAATAGTTTTCCCCTATGATTTGGTCCTTATCAACAGATTCACCTTCAGGTGTCAATTCAATCACTTTGTTACATCCCACAATCGCCTGATAACCTGGCGTCCAAAAATCGTCAGTGCGGTAACCATTGGATATGTTATTGTAGTTATAGATAAAGAACAAGGGATCTGTAGTGGTGCCGCTTAGGGATACATTGTCTCCGGGATATTCGCCCAGACGGTGCAGTTCTGGCATAAAACCGTTACCAAGATTATCTCCTTTGAGAAGAGCATAATTGCCCAAGGTGGCATATTCTAATCCGCCGTCACCGCCTAAAAGTTCGTCTGAAGCTATGGAATCGTATGGAAAGCGTTCTATATCACAACCCGTTAACACGATTGTGACGATCAGTAATAAATATAATGATGTTTTCATTTTTACGTGTATTTTTGATTATAGGGATAAGTTGATGCCAATTGCAAAACGTCTAGATATAGGATACTGAGTACCTATAAAACCGTCTATACCTGCTTCTGGATCCGTACCGGAATAGCCTGTAAAGGTCAAGAGATTATCGCCGGTCAAATACAGTTCAAAATTAGTGAAACCCATTTTTTCGATCCAATTTGGCGGAAGGGAATAACCAAAGCGTACGTTTCTTAACCTTAAATAACTACCATCTTCAATATATCGTGATGAAGTTTTGTTTGACGCGTTATTGCCACCGTATATTGGTAATGGATGCGTGGCTACATCACCGGCATTTTCCCATCGGTTCCACTTACTTAGCAATACTTGCTGGTTAAAGGTAGGATATGCCCCATCTGCATCATAAAGTTCCCTGCTTGAATTGTAGATTTTGTTTCCGCTTACAAAACCGAAATTAGCCGATAGTGAAAAGCCCTTAAAATTCATATCAGTTGTGAAACCACCATAAAAGTCAGGTGATGAAGTTCCAACAATCTGATTGGTAGCGGCATTGTAATCTGAAGTTTTTGAACGTGCCCCGGTCTGTGGATCAACGACTTCCCATAATGGACTTCCATTAGCAGGATCGACTCCCGTCCATTTACGCATGTACCAACTGTTGAAATCCTCGCCCACTCGGGAAATTTTGGTTCCGCGATTGATATCTTTGTCCTCAAACAATTCTTTAACCTCATTCTTGTTGGCACCAATATTAGCACTCAAAGTCCAGTTAAAGTTATCCCGATTACCTTTAAAAACATCAACAAAAATACTGGATTCAAAACCTTTATTGGTTACGGCACCTATGTTTTCATAATAACCCGTATAACCGGTCACCGAAGGTAGTTGCACAAAGTAAAGCAGGTCAGAAGTATTTTTATCATAATATTCAAAAGAGAAATCAATGCGATCAAGTAAACGCATATCCACTCCAATATTGGTCTGATATGAAATCTCCCAAGAAAGATCGCTGTTCCCCAATTGGGAGGGCGTAGGAGCCGGGGCGGCATTGTAGGTATTGCCCAAGCTGTAAAGATCATATTGAGGATAGAGTGCTCCGGGACGATTGCCAACAGCGCCATAGCTCGCTCTCAGTTTTAGCGAATTTATAGCGTCAACCTTAAAAAAAGCTTCGTTATGAATATTCCAACCTACACTTCCAGAGTAGAAGGTCCCATATTTATTTTCCTTACCAAAATTTGACGCTCCATCCCTTCGTACCGAAAATTGGGCGAGATAACGGTTGCTATACGAATAATCAAAGTTAAAAAGTATCCCTTGAAGCGCCTCATCGTTGGTTGTTCCACCTACAGCCGCAGGTCTGGCAGCATTATCTAAGATAGTTGTTCCGGGAACAAGGCCATAACCGGTCCCATTGTTGCCCTCATACTTATTGTTATTGAATTCATATGCGATAAGCGCATTTACAGCATGATCCCCAAATGCATTGGAGTATTTAAACATTTGGTTGGTAAAGTTGGTATAGCGTTTTTCATTGTATTTGTACAAGGAACCTATGTTGGCAAGACCCGCGTTAGAGTTGGGATCTATATAAGAGGTGCCGTCAGCATAGAATAATGTAATGCCATTTGTGGAGATAAATTTTAGATGGGGTGCCACATCGTATTCAAAATTGAAAGTAGTATATAGGTTCAACTCTCTACTTTTATCATAATTGTATTGTAGATCGTATAGATAATTATCCTGATCTCGGCCGTACCAAGGAGTAGTATTATTCTCTGCTTGTGGATTTATAATATTTCCCTGATCATCATAAGGTTTATCCCATGGCAAATAGGTATAAAGCGAATATAAAGGCGCCTGTCTATTGCTCCTTTTGTTATAGTTCATGCTTATCCGAGGTTTCAAAGTCAATTTTTCACCCACTTTGTAATTATGATTAAGGCGAAAGTTCAATCTGTCGTAGTCAAAATCTTTTAATGTACCAGATTCTTTGTAGTAACCTAAGGAAATAAATGTTTTTGATTTATCCGTACCTCCAGAAAAAGAAATATTATGATCCTGTACAAAGCCGGTTTTGGTTCCATTTTTAAACCAATCGTAATTGGTGTTCAACAAACTTTCATTGATCTCTTCGGGAATACTGGTGGGATTACCAAACTTTTGATAGTAGCCAAACAGTTGCTGGGAGTTCATAAGTTCAAAATTCCCATTATTGAATTGGGCAAATCCCGTACGGCTGGATATAGTGATCTCATTTTTGCCGGAAGAACCTTCCTTTGTACTTACCACAATAACGCCATTAGCTCCCCGCGAACCATAAAGCGCAGTTGCAGAAGCGTCTTTTAAAACAGAAATGGTCTCAATATCAAAAGGTCCAAGATTCGGTGTCCCGGGCATAATGATCCCATCCACAACCCAAAGTGGGCTCGTACTTCCATTTAAGGTGGTTACACCCCTGATCTGAATGGAAGGTACTTCGCCAGGTTGCCCAGAACTTTGAACCACTTGAACTCCGGCAGCTTTACTCTGTAACATTGTAGAAACATCTGGAGTGGTCACATCAGCAAGTTCAGAGGCATCCACTACGGAAACCGAGGAGGTAACATTGGACTTTTTTCTAGAGGTATAACCTACTAAAATAATTTCGTCCAATTCTGACGCTGTTGGCTTGAGTGATACCCTGATCGCAGAACTGGCACTTAGCGCAACTTCCATAGATTCAAATCCTATAGAGCTGAACAGCAAGACATCCCCGTTTGAGGCACTAATGGAAAAGTTACCATCAAAATCCGAAACAGTTCCCATTGTGGTGCCTTTTACCACAATGTTTACAGATGGAATGGGAGTGCCTGCATCCGCATCGATAACCACACCTGTAATATTTGAACTTTGACCGTAAGAAATTGATACGATGGTGCAGATCAATAAAAGGCTGAGTAAATATTTTATCATTGTAAAGTTGGATTTGAAAGTATTTCAAATAATGATTCTTAAAATACTTTAGATTTAATAAAACTTATTTTCGATTGTACTTTCAAATGTAATATTTAGTGGTGAAAAAAGTATTGGAGTTAAAATTATTAACAGTTAAAAATGTCAAGAATCATTAAACTTAAATAATCATGTATTGCACCGGGTTTTACACTTTCAAAATCATTATTAATTTTAAGATAAAGCCATCTTCTTTTCTATTTAAAAGATGATCTTGGCACATACTCCATAAAGCAGGAACATCTATATTGAAAATTATACTTTCATCAAAACAAAAACCCTATCCCCAATGTCCATTGATTGGTACTTAGAAAAATTAAATATTATTGCTTTTACATAAAAAAGGCATATTGGTTCTATATTCAATTTGATGAAAACTTTGTCATAGGCCTTTCGATCATTCAACCAGTTTGTAAATAAAGACTCTTACAATCTTTTACTTACGCTTTTATCATAATAAGCCAGTTCTTCCAATCCAGATCAACGATCTTGTTTACTTCACAAATATGATTATCTTGAGCATCATTAGTTATTCCAGACTTTCTAGCACTATTGAAGAAATATTGGGAGATTTTACCCCTTTTTTTTAGTGATTTAAAGAGAATTCCTATTTGTTATCGCTCTGTAATAGAGCTAAGAATAGTAAT
>JBBPYO010000253.1:0-4248 GCA_038199845.1 Flavobacteriales bacterium | reverse complement strand
TCCGCTGGATTTGGTTATCGTGTTTTAGCAGCATTCATCAGTTAATCAACTATTCCTATCTCCAAAGCATCACGGTTCTTGAAGTTCTTTTGAAAATTGAATGTCCTGTTGATGAAATACCGCCTCTGAAAAAAATCAATAAAAACTACCTTTTTCGACTTTCTCAGTTTCTGATCCCGACAAGCTTCCAAAGAGGATTTGAATGGTTGAAATTTGATTTACTTCCGATTTTCCTTATAGAATAGTCTAAATTTTATTCTTCTGGAATACTGAAAATCTGAGCAACACATTACAATCCCAGAATTAACCAAAAAAGATGAATTTGAGTGGATAGATATTTTTCAAAGAAAATAAGCTAAAAATCATCCAAATACATCTAAAAATCAGCGAAACAGAGCAAAAAATAGACCAAATGGTTTATGAATTTTATGGCTTAACTAAAGATGAAATCAGAATAGTTGATAATTCTTAAAATGAATTTTACTTTGAAAATATAAATCACCCAAAAACGGCTCAAATCAGCTAAAACGAACAAAATAGATCCAAAAACAGGCTAAATTATTTAAAATTTTCTTCGATTGTTTTAAATCGCCACGGTTCTAAAATTGCTGGTTATAGATTGACAATCTTTTACCTTTCGTCATAATCGTCAAATAAATTGTAAATCTTCAGATTTATAGGTAATTAGTGATTTGCATTTTGTGCTATTTTACCTACAATAATATAAAAATTACCTAAAATTATAGAAAATCACCCTATTTTAGACGAAATTTACCCGATTTATAGTTATTGCAATTCCTTCAGTTCATCCATTCAAGCACAAAGACATTATGACTATCACAAATTCAGAGGATATTACAGAATATTCCCGAATAAAAAAGTTGAGTGAATTTGATCTGGATTTTCTCGGTCTTCAGGAAGAATTTAAAGGATTGATTATGTTGGCCGCATCCATTGCGGGCACTAAATTTTCCAATTTAAACCTTATTGATAATTATTTTCAATGGACAGTTGCTTCTAATAGATACCAAAATGGAGTTATGTCTAGAGAAGATAGTGTCTGCGATTTGACAATAAAAAAAGATGAACCTCTCGAAATTCAGCGACTGGATCAAGACGTTCGCTTTCAGGATAAATCCTATGTTAACTGCCAGAATGGTTTAAAATATTATCTGGGTATTCCATTGCATTTAGATTCTGGAGAGAATATCGGCGCACTTTGTGTATTTGATAAAGAGGACAAATCAGTATCCAAAGTTGTTATAGAACAGTTGAAAATTATCGCTGTAGAGATAGTGAATAAGCTGGAGATGAAAAAAAACATTAAAAACCTCAAAGCTGCATTAACGCAAGCAGAAAAGGATAAAAATAGATTAGCGCACGATGTTCGCAGTCCAATAAGTGGAATTTCCCGTCTCTGTGAAGTTCTGGAAGATGAGGAAATTTCAAATAAGGAATTTAAATCATATCTGGAAATGATCAGCGATGCCGGAAAAGGGATTTTAGAACTTACTCAAAATATTTTAAATACAAACCACTCCAAAAACCTGATCAGCGGGCAGACTTTCAATGTCGCAGAACTAGGGAAGCGTCTGGGAGAACTTTACACATTACCGGCAAAGACAAAAAACCTTGAACTTATCATAAATTTTAAACTTCAAGAGGAAACACGCTTTTCTGGAGCGAAATTACTTTCTGCAATTGGAAATTTAATTTCCAATGCTATAAAATTCACACCTTCGGGAGGTTGGGTAAAAGTGGGGCTGGATATTGTAAACTCAGGGGATGAGAAAAAGCTTGTTGTTTTGATCGCAGACAATGGAGTGGGAATTACCAACTCGGTTTCAGACGGTAATGCTCAAGTTTGGGAATCAAAGATGGGAAATAATGACGAACTCGGTTTTGGCTTGGGATTACAATTAGTGCGCGAAGTGGTAGAAAACAGAAACGGCCAGTTGATTATAGATTCAAATATGCAAGAGGGCACAGCCGTAACACTCGAAATTCCCATAGAATAAAAAAATAGCTTTAATGCGTTCCTTAGCAATACTGAATGTTAGCGATAGATTTTAATTGCTATTTTTTTTCAAAATCGTTCTATTATTACCTGTTTTTTCTCCTATTTTCTGGATATAGGAAAGCCGAAAACCCCAGCATTTTACAATCAGAAATTTAAATTATAACACTGTAATTTATTATTATAGCGGATTTTAATTGGGCTTTCACCTCGTATTCTGGTAGATAATGTCCTTATTTACAGTTTAATCATTCCATTAATGAATTAAATTTTTGGCGTGGCAGTAAATGATATTCAAATGTATCAGAACTGACATTCCTCATACTTTCCCTCCTACGATCTCCATATTTTTGAATCTCCTAAATAGAAATAATTATGAGTTCAAATTTAATTTCTAAATACAATGTAGCCGGTCCCAGATATACCAGTTATCCCACTGTTCCGTATTGGGATAATACGGAATTCTCTTTAAAATCATGGAAAGAAACAGTAACAAGAAGTTTTAAAGAGAGTAATGCCACAGAAGGGATTAGTATCTACATTCATCTTCCCTTTTGCGAAAGCCTTTGCACTTTTTGTGGTTGTAATAAAAGAATTACAAAAAATCATTCTCTAGAAAAGCCTTATCTCGAATCTGTTCTAAAAGAATGGGAAATGCATTGCGCTCTGTTAAAGGAAAAACCGGTGATAAAAGAATTTCATTTGGGCGGAGGCACACCAACTTTTTTTTCCGCGGAAAACCTAAACATATTATTAAATGGTATTTTTAAAATCGCCACTAAAGCAGAAAATGCAGAATTAAGTTTTGAAGGGCATCCAAATAACACTACAGAAGAGCATTTATCTCTGTTTGCGAATTTGGGTTTTAAGCGGGTAAGTTATGGCGTTCAGGACTATAACGAGAAAGTACAAAAAGCGATTCATAGAGTTCAGCCTTTTGAAAATGTAAAAAAAGTGACACAGGAAGCACGAGAAAATGGCTTTACTTCAGTAGGCCATGATATTATTTTCGGCTTGCCATTTCAAACTAAGGAAGATATAATTTTCACCATAGAACGTACTAAAGAATTAGCGCCAGATAGGATTGCTTTTTATAGTTATGCGCACGTTCCATGGATTAAAGGAAACGGTCAACGCGGATATAGGGACGAAGATCTTCCAACCGCAGAAGAAAAGCGGGAGCAGTATGAAATTGGTAAAAAGATGTTATTGGCCGCTGGTTATTTTGAAATCGGGATGGATCATTTTGCCCTGGGCACGGATAGTCTTTACAAAGCTGTTGAAAATGGCACCTTGCACCGTAATTTTATGGGGTATACGACTTCAAAAACGCAGGTAATGGTTGGACTTGGAGTTTCTGCGATAAGTGATAGCTGGTATGGTTTTGCTCAAAATGTAAAAGGAGTGGAGGAATATCAGCATTTAATTGAAAATAATATTTCCCCAGTTTATAGAGGTCATATTCTCACCCAGGAAGATCTAATAATCAGAAAACACATCCTTAATCTCATGTGCAATTTTAAAACAACCTGGTGCACAAAAGCTGATTACTTTCAAGACTTGCCACAGGTAATCGATTCTCTGGCAGAGATGCGCGAGGATGGATTGATAATAGTGGATACTGATTTTCTGCAAATCACAGAACGCGGACAAGCATTTGTTAGAAATGTATGTATGGCTTTTGACCGCCGACTACAAAAAAATAAACCCGAAACCCAACTGTTTTCAATGACCGTTTAAGGAAATTTCAGGGCGCTTTGCAATGTGCAAGGGAGCATGCTCCCTTGTGGAATACTATACAAAAAAGACCGATTTTTTTTAGCGCAACCTTAAGATAATAGTGAGGGAAGAATTGCTAATTTAATACCAAAAAATGAAAAGTCCTGGTATTATATTTTTAGTTCTGACAACAATTGTGTTGGTACTAGTAGCAATTTTTTCAGCTTTGAACTTCCCTTTTCCTCTCGTATTTTATCTGGTTTGTTTTGGGCAACTTTTATTGATTTTCACGGTATATAAAGTCCTCAAAGATGATTATACACCTAAAAGTACTTTCGATGAGTTTTATGAAAAGGAAACTGGAGATACTAAAAAATAAATTCATCCTTTAAGTTTGGTGGCAAGGCTTGTTCTGGAAAATAATATTATTAGGAAACTGAAGAAATCCTTTCGAATTGTCAGATGAAAATGCGTTTATTTTAAGTTTTATCTATTCTTCTCAATATTATTTT
>JBBPYO010000252.1:0-5647 GCA_038199845.1 Flavobacteriales bacterium | reverse complement strand
TATCATGTTTTTTTGCCATAATCCAATGTATAAATATTTATGGACTCTAAAAAAAATCGTCACATCAAAGGTAGACAGTCCATCCTTATACTTCTTCTTTTCAGCACCGAATTTATTCGTTTGGTGAACTATTCCTTTTATTACTGTTTCAAGTTCTATTTCATTTTTTCGCTCGCTAACAATTATAATTTCAAGCTCTGTTTCAAAGTACTGTTCAATAGCACCTCTGAGCTGCTTTTCTCTTTGTTTGTGTTGCTGATGAAAATGTGCTGCTTCTTTTGATAATCGTTCTTCATAAGCTTCGGCTTTTGCCTTCTTCAAGGTTAGTAGTTCATTTAAGGCAATTAGTTTCTTTGATAAAGCATTTTGAGTTTCCCAATCTTGCCGATATCTGCGATGGTCATCTTCAATGGCTTTAGATTGCTCCTTAAATTTATTGGCAACCATATCATCTTCTGTAAAAAGAAATCTCTTGAAGGCATTACCTGTCGTGGCAACTTCTTTCCCTCTTGAAAGGGTTTGCAAAGAGTGTGCATATTGTTTTTGTAAATTTTCATCTTCACTTAAATCAAGATGCAGAATTTTGTTTTCCTTTAAAAGTTTGTGGTATGCTGATGTATTTCGAAAGAAACTTTTGAGATAAATTTGTTGTTTATCAAACTTTCTTTGAAAGTTTTCAATGGTTAAAAGATCATCATTTTCGTAAAAATCTTTGTTGCGAACAATTGTATCGAGCGGTTTAAACTTTGGATTTTTTTCTGCATCAATTCCGATTTGCCCTTGTATGATGAAAGGATATAATTGCTTTGGCGAACGTTTAATCATAACTCCAATAACAATGAATTTACCTTTCTGTACTTCTAAATTCATAAAAGCATAAGCCGAATTTAGTTTTTTCATTGGTAACTCGTTATATTCTCTTGGGTCTTTTGATGCAGTAGCAGATTTATAGAATTTACCTGCGGTTAAAATCAATTGGGGAATATCGGCAGCAATCAGAGATTTTCCTGTTCCACTTTGCCCTGTGAAATCTGTTCGTATTGGGTGAATTAACAAATCGGTATTATTATGACGTGTAATGCCAACTGTTGAAATGGAATATATTCTCGGATATTTTTTACCTGTATAACTCATTCTTAATTGTTAATCATTCGTTGTTCTTATTTCTTCAATGTTATTTATTGCATCAGCATACACCAACGCAATCCTTTCAAAAGCAGGAAGCAATTCAAACTGCTCGCTATCTTCTTCCAAAGTTTGAGTCCAACCTAATTTTTCTAATTCCCTTAAACTATCGCTTACCCACTTATATATAGTTGCCTGAGTTGGTGCTGTATCTTCCTTTTCTGCCCCTAAAAATAATCGATGAATATGTGGCCTTATTTTTGGATGATTGTTTAACAATTCAACAAGCTCCTGTTTTGAAAGTGTTGTTGAAAACCTTTTCTCAATACGATGTAACACATATAGAAAGATTGCAAACAAAGTGTATTTTGGTTTCAGACTTTCTTTGCTCAATTTGCTTTTTACTTCATCGAAATAATCAAGGAAGTAGAAACTTCCGTTTATATTTTGAAAATGATAAAGTTTAGCCTGATACACTTTTTCATAAAAAGCATACAATTCGGGATAATTGTCTTCAACAAACTGAAAGATTCTTTTTTGTGATTTATGATCTTGTATGTGTTGACCCGATCGCAAATAATGGTCGGCTTTAGAAAAGCCACCAAAATCGTTGTTTTTTAGTTCAAGAACTATTTCTTTATCTTGATATTCCATATTGCATTATTTGGATTGTTTTTGTCAATAGTGAAATCTTTTGTGGTTTCAATTTTGAATTTCTCTTGTCTTAGTTTTTTCAGAATATGTTCTGTTCCTTTTATCGCTAACTCAACATCTTTCTCTACTGTTAAGATTTCCATATAGAAAGTAGAATAATCAATTTCGTCTTTAGTTTTTAATTGCTTTTTCAAGTTATTAAACCAACTTTCGATTTTCCTTGCCTGCTCTTGACGTTTCCTGCTCTTATTTGCAGCTTTTTGCAAGTTCTTTAAATTACGACTTACAGATTCTGCTTTCTGATTTTTGGAGACACTAAAACTTTCATAAAATTCAGGATATAAGAATTTTTCAGGTGTGTCTTTGATGAATGAAAGTGGCTGAACAAAATCAGGTAACGAAATTTCTACAGAATAGAAGAGTGAATCTTCGCTGTCTGTTCTGTTAGATTTACTCTCTGTCCGTGATCCTTCTAAAATTTGATAAAAGAATGTTTCAAGTTTTCGGTCAAATGCTTTCTTGCTAACGATGTCAAATAAACTTCTAACCATATTTTTGATTTTCAAAATATTGTCCCCTGTTTGTTCAAGTTTGTATTTGTAATGTTCAAGCGTTTCGTTCAGGTTTCTTTTGATGTCAATAAAGTCAAGACTATCAAGCTTATTTAGTGGTGTTTCTGCGAGTATGTCGGTAATTGCGTCTAAGCCGTTAAATGATTTGGTGAGTTTTTTTCTATCTTCAATTACAATGTCCATTTGCTCTTGGCAGTATTCAACTAATTCTTCATAAGGCAAAGTTTTAAATTTCTCATTCAATTTGTTTTTGAGTTCTGAAATCTGAAAATCCATAGCAATGGTTTGATTTGCAATTTCAACCTTTAATACCTTGACAAACTGCGTTTGATACCACACTTTTAAATCTTCCACACTTTTACAATTCGATTCTAATGTAGTTTTTACATCTTCTAAAATCTTTTCAATTATTGATGGGCTGAGTAAGGGTTGGATTTTTTCGTAGAATATATTGAAAAGTTGTAATGAGTAATCAGTCAAGACTATTCGATTTTCTCTATTTCTTTCAAGAAATTGTTGTCTTAACAAAGTTTGAAACCGTTCCTCTACTTTTTGGTGTTGTTCCCTTTCAGTTTCAGTATTTTCTTTGTGATATTTCCTTATAAGCTCTCTTATTTCGGACTCGCTGTAAGATGTTTTTTCAGTGTTTTCTCGGATTTCTATAAAAAGAGAAAACAAGACTTTGGAATCTGTTCTATTTGGAACGATAAACTCAAACTTTTCGGCAAAAATCTCTAATACTTTATCTTGATTCTCCAATATTTAATTTTGATTATTATTGTTTGAGGTTATAGTTATATAAAAGTTGAGACATAAGCAAATTTGCTGCATTGAGCTTATGCATGTAATTCTTTTAAATTTTTCGAAGCATTGCTATTATATTTTGAGTTTTTTATTCGTCTTGATAAATTAGATACTTTTAAAGATTTATACAATATGAGTGTAGGGCAATTTAATAAAATCATCTTGATAACCTTAGCAGCTCGCTTGTATATGCATATAAAACCATAATTTTAAACTTATACCACCAGTAAGACCGTAACATTAGTGAGAATAAGCATACGTACATAAACAGCGAGATTATACAAATTCTTACTCATTACAGCCACTATCCAATAAAAACTATCTTCTCGAGTTTGTCCAGTCTAAGTTTCAAATGCTATTTTTTAAGGTTCAAAACTATTTTCTAAAACCCCGATCCTTTCCGATTCAAACCAATATCAAACCAAATTCAAAACCAATCATTTATTTCTAAATCCCACAAAAAGAAAATCCCTACCAATATGGCAGGGATTAAAATATTTACAAACTGTCGTAGCTACTTTAAACTAAAACAAGGTTATCCAGAAACAAGCCTTTACCCATTCAGTAAATCCTTCTCAATATAATTTACACTCTGCGTAAGACTTTTATACGGATCCATAGAAAAATTTTCCTGTTCTATAATAAGATGTTTGGCTCCAGCTTTTTTCATATCATCAAAAATAGCAATATAATCAATGGTTCCGGCGCCTATTTCGGTGTTTAAGTCGTTATCGGCTTTATCCATATCTTTTACATGCCATAAAGGAAATCTTCCGGGATATTTATTAAAAAGCGCAATAGGATCAACGCCTGAGCGCGCGACCCAATAAATATCCATTTCAAAATCTACAAGATTTTTGTCGGTTTCGGCAAGTAGCGTTTCGTATCCATTTTGACCATTGTAATCGGTAAATTCAAAATCATGGTTGTGATATCCCAGTTTGAGTCCGGCGTCTTTACACAATTCCCCCGCCACATTGAATTTTTCGGCAAGGCGATTATAATCATCAATAGAACCGCGCAGGCTATCACCTAGATACGGGATGACAAAATATTTTTGATTGAGTTTATGTGCTGCGTCGAGCCATGGTAGGAAGTCATCTTCCGTCCCGTCAGCGGCAAGAAAAGGATCTACGCTGTAATGACCGCTGGGAGTGGTCATTCCGTTTGCTTTTAAAATCTGGTTAAATTGCTGAATATCGGTGCCCCAAAAGCCATTTTTCAGTTCATAACCATAGGTTTCTACTTCTTTAAAGCCAATTTTAGCTACACGTTCCAACGTACCTTTTACATCATCTGGCAGCGTTTCGCGAAGCGAGTACAACTGTAGACCCAAAGCATGTTTTCTGGTTGCGGCAAAAGTCATTTGTGGAAGTAGGGTAGCGGCTGCGGCGCCCAGGGAAGCTTGTTTTAAAAAAGTTCTTCTTTGTGACATGTGTTATTTTTGGTTAATAGGTTCGTTTCTTTCAGTATTTAAAATGCGCCTAGCACATCAAAGCGGATTCTAAAATTAGTGTAAAATATCAGGAAATTCCAATTTTTGCTCTGAATATGCCATTTTTGGCAAAAAACGGGCGATTTTTGATTGTTTTTGAAATCGCTTAAAAATCGAAAATCTCATATTCAGCCAGCAAAAAAGCCCGTTACCAAAGGCAACGGACTTTAACCAACTTTAAACAATATAAAAAACCAACTTTACATTTCTCTTTAAGACGCTACCGGCATTACCACTAGCTTTTTCTCTTTATTCTATTCGTAATTAGCTGCCAAAACCTCAAAACTATTATCTGCCAACTTCATTTTCTTGATACCTTTCAGCTTATAAAGATCTGAAGGAATTTCTCCGGAAAGTTCATTGCCGTTCAAAGCAAGTACTTCAAGATTTTCTAAATCCCCCAGTGCATCCGGAAGTTCACCGCTAAGCGTATTTTCTGATAAGTCGAGTCGTTCTAAATACGTCAGATTACTTAAACTGGAAGGTAATTCCCCTTCAAGATTATTTGCGCTCAGATCAAGTCCCACAACCTTATCATTTTCAATAGTTACGCCCTTCCAGGTGGTAACATCTTCATTTAAATTCCAAGCTACTGTCCAAGAATCACCGCGAGTAAAGCGGTATACATCTTCTAAGGCATTTTGTTCCGCTTTTGAAATCTGCGCAAAGGCCGAAGCACTTATGAAAAACAGTATGAAACATTTATTAAACACATTCATGATTTGGGGTTCTGTGTATTACATCGTAAATATAGTGTACTTAAACCTTTAAGTGCAAATTTATTCGATAAAATACACAAATATTTTATTATTTAACATAATATCTTATTTTAAAGGAGTGACTCGGTTTGAATAAATGGTCTATTTACTTCGTGTTTACCCCGAAATTGCTGGGTTTTGAGCTGATTTCCAAAGACCGCATCATATTTCAGCAATTCTTTTTCCATTCGTCCTTTGGTAAGGTGTTCATCTTCATCGCCATAAGTGAGTACGATGCG
>JBBPYO010000251.1:0-2448 GCA_038199845.1 Flavobacteriales bacterium | reverse complement strand
CTTTCGGAACTTTCAGTGATTAGGTAAAATAGCTTAATGAGGGCTATATCATAAATATCAACGAGGCTTCGCTAGTTTATCAGGGCGATGCCATTTTTCATATTTCTACAGATGCCGTCAAAGAAAAATAAGGATATATTCCGCACATTTTATAAAGAGAAACGGTCTGAATTAACGCCAGACGCGCTTGAAACCCGTAGCCTTCAGATTGCGAATAATGCATTGAAATTAGCAATATGGGACTATTCTTTTTATCATACTTTTCTTCCCATTAATCGATTAAAAGAGGTAAATACAGAATATTTGCTTAATATTCTAAATGGTAAGGATAAAAATATAGTGGTTTCTGCCTCGAGCGTAGCCCAACCTGAAATGACACACTTTTTATTAACAGACAATACTGTTTTTAGAACAAACCAATGGGGTATCCCCGAACCTCAGGGCGGTATACCCATTGCAGAAGATAAACTTGATGTAGTTTTCGTTCCACTATTAGCCTTTGATGAACAGGGGAATAGATTGGGTTATGGGAAGGGCTATTACGATCAGTTTCTAAAAAAATGCAGACCAGATTGTTTAAAAGTGGGTCTTTCTTTTTTCGAACCTGTAGCGCAACTACCTGTAGATGCTCATGATGTTGCATTAAATGCCTGTATTACAGCAGATACTATTTATAGTTTCTAGCTAAACGGAGAATTTTCTCTATATTTGCCGACCCAAATCATTTTTATTACTGTCTTTATGAGTGAGAACAAACGCAAGGGATTACTATCCTTTCTTCGCGGGAACTCCCCGCCAGAACCAGCTAATTATCCGGAACGATTCTATTACGAGCAAATTGCCGCCATTGTAGGCGCCGGAGGATGGACCGTTGATTTTATTAAGAAAAAAAGCTATTTTGACAAACAGCTGCGTACTATTTTTGACACTCCGGCTACTTATAAACCCTCATTTAAAGATTCTCTCAATTTTTACCACAGGGATTATCATGATGTATTAACCAATATCTACGAGGGGCTTAAGAATGGTGTTCCTTATGAGATGGAAATGAAAATGCTAACCTTCGGAGGAAAACCCTTCTGGGGACGCTGTATAGGCAAACCCATATTTGATTCAAAAAATAAAGTTACCGGAATACGTGGAATTATTCTTAATATAGATGATCAGAAGGAACGGGAGCTTTCGCTTAAAAATTCTCTGGAAGTAATTGAGGCCAATAACAACCGTCTTTTTAAATTTGCAAACCATATTTCCCATAACCTCAAGAACCACGTAAACAATCTCGAGCTTACCTCACAGTTGATTGATACAGATAAGCTACCAGAAGATCAAAGGGAACTCATGGCTAATTATGCAGAGATTACAGGTGGGCTTTCTAAGACCGTCACCCAGCTAAACGAAGTGGTTTCCATACAGAAAAAGGCTAAGAAAAAAGTTGAAACGATAGATCTTCAGTCCGTTTTTGAACAATGTAAATCTGATCTTCAGCCGTTGATCGAAGAAAAAAATGGCTATGTGTATTGTGATTTTTCTGAATCTCCAGAGGTGCAGTTCAATAAAGATTTTTTTGAGGATATTTTTTGTTCGCTTATTAAAAACGGATTAAAAAATGAGAAACAGGGTCGTAAACCCGAAATCAAAGCCTATAGTATAGAAGAGAATTCTAAAACCCTTGTTATTGTTGAAGATAACGGGGCAGGTATAGAGATGGAAGACCGGGATGAGTTTGTTTATTATACTTATGGTACAGGAGAATTTAAATCGCGCAATCAGTCTATAGATTTATTCATCATTAAAAATCAAGTAGAAGCGCTGGGTGGAAAACTTGAGATTAACAGTAAACCCGGATATGGCACTAAATTTATCATTCACATTAAAAAATGGAATGCTGAATAATCACTCCTAAAAGCCAATTTAAACCTTATTTTAGCCGATTTCTAAAAATGAAATTGGCTTTTTTTATTTGATTCGGACAAAGGTTTGGACTTGAGTGGAAAAAATAAATAATCAATTCTCACGTAGTTGCTCATTTGGATTCTTGATTTTATATTGAAAAAGACCGTTTATAAGCTGTTTTACCTAATTTTTGATAGATTGGGTAGATTTTGGGTGGTCGTTCGTATTAGCAAATGCACGCTTGTTGAAAATAAGAAGTAGACCTACCCCAGTACTTATAGCCATATCTGCAATATTAAATACTGCATTAAAGAAGGTGAAGTAATCACCGCCCCAGATGGGCAACCATTCGGGTAGATATCCTTTCCATAGTGGAAAATATAGCATATCTACAACTTTACCATGTAGAAAGGTTCCATACCCGCCATTTTCTGTCATGAATGTCGCCACTTGACCCAAGCTGCTGTCAAAAAAAAGACCGTAAAAAATAGAATCTATAATATTGCCAAAAGCACCGGCAAAAATCATCGCAACGGCAACGATGAGAATTTT
>JBBPYO010000250.1:0-2546 GCA_038199845.1 Flavobacteriales bacterium | reverse complement strand
GTGTAAATGGTAAAAAGTTGGTTATGTTGAACCGTTGATTTGTTTAATCGCGCAGGTATTTAATTGTTTAATCGTTGATTTGTTTAAATTGTTTAACCTGGGGCTTCGGTACAAATTCCCTTCCGCAGGGGCTTTAGGAAATCCACTCAGCCACCTACTCAGTCGCAGTGGGCAGTTTTAGTATTTGTATGCAGTTGCAGTTAGCAATATTCAAGATAATTTGTTTTTCTTCTCTCTTTTCACTTTCAGTTTTTCAAATTTCACTTTATAATTGTTTATTGACTAATTGCTAATCGTTCATTGCCCTTCACCGTAATATCAATTTCTTAATAAGATCTTTACCCAATTCTTCGTTGAGGTTTGAGATAATTTTTTCGTTACCGTAGCTCAGTTCCGCACGTAATACGGAAGAACTGAGTTGGATGAGCAACCGGTCTCCGTCTAGCTTTATTTGTGTGGTATATTTTACAATGGCAGGGCCCATAACATTTGCCCACGCCTGCGCCACGTTCACCTTATCCATACCCGTTTGTAATTTATTATTGCTTACAAAATCACCGAGTATATCTTTGAGCGATTTGGGATCTGCGTCTCGTTTTGCCATCTGCTTGTTATTATTATTTCTATTATTATTTTTAGAATACTGAAATTGCCGGGGCTTCGATACAAATTCTGCTCCGCTATCGCTGCGCCAAATTCACTCAGCCACCTGCGTTTTGAATTCTGCTCCGCTATCGCTGCGCCAAATTCACTCAGCCACCTAGGTTACAAAACTTAAAACTCACTCATTCTTCCATTTCCGGAAGTAATCCGTCTGCTTTGAGGTCTATAAGTGTATGGCGTGCGTAGGTGTAGATTATGCCATCTTGATTTTTGACCTTTAGGGTGTTTTCGGTGGCTTCAAGTACGGTTTCCGTCCATTGATCAAAATTTGTGGTATACGTTAAGCGCAGGCTATCATTTTCTGTGGAAACTTTAATTCTTTCCGTATTGCCATTGGTAATGATAGTTCCGTCAATACGCGGAAGCACTTTTGCCCTAAAACCGGTGCTGTCTGTAATCTCAATATAATCTATGGTTTCACTTATTTTATACTCCTTATCATTTCCGTAGGGACTATCTACATTTTGAATTTCCCAATACCCGGTAAGGAAGTCTTTCTGTTTTTCGGGATTGTTTCCGCTACAGGCGCAACATAAAATAGCAATGCAAAACATGCTTATTAAATGGCTAATTTTCATAATTTAAATATTTTATATGATTGATGTATTTCTTTAACAATGGCTTCAGTGCGTTCAGGATGTGTGTCTGTGAGCAACAGCTGACCAAAATTGGCATCATTGACCAAATTTATGATCTGTGCGACCCGTTTTTCGTCTAATTTATCAAATATATCATCCAACAGCAATAACGGGGTCGTACCACTCTGTTTTTTTATAAAATCAAATTGAGCGAGTTTTAAGGCAATAAGAAAGGATTTCTGCTGTCCCTGTGAACCGAATTTCTTTACGTGGTGACCTTCAATCTTTAGTGACAGATCATCTTTATGCGTGCCCACGGTTGAATATTGCAGCGTACGGTCTTTTTGAAGCGCCTGCGCAAAAAGTTGGTTAAGCGGAGCATCACGCAATTGGCTTTTATATTTCAATTGCACTTCTTCACGGCCTCCGCTTATTGCAGTATAGCGCTCTTGAAAAATAGGCTTGAATTCCTCAATAAATGTACTGCGCTTTTTAAAGATCCGTGATCCCAAAGCAGTCATTTGCTCGTTATAAATATCTAAGGTATCGGAATCGTAGGTGCGGTTTGCGGCAAAATATTTGAGCAGCGCGTTGCGCTGTGAAAGTACTTTGGAATACGATATCAGGTCGCTGAGGTACGCATTGTCGCTCTGGGAAATTACCCCGTCCATAAACTTACGGCGGGTACTGCTGCCTTCGATAATGAGATCGCGGTCCGCTGGCGAAATTATGACCAATGGTAAGAAACCAATGTGCTCTGTCAGTCGCTCGTAGGCTTTTCCATTGCGTTTTATAAGTTTTTTCTGACCACGTTTTGCGCTTACGATAACTTTTTCTTCGCGGTCATTTTTACGATAAAGTCCTTCAATTACAAAAAAATCGGCGGCGTGGTTTATATTTTGGGATGTGATGGGGTTAAAATAGCTTTTTCCAAAGGAAAGGTGATAGACAGCATCGAGCACATTAGTCTTGCCCACGCCATTATCGCCCACAAAACAATTGATTTTGGCATCCAACTCAAAGGATCTGGAATCAAAATTTTTATAATGTATTAAAGAGAGTGAATTAAGAATCATATAGTTAAGCGAAATAAACAGAAAAGGACCTGCTAAGAAGGTTTTAAGATGAACCAGAAAAAATAAAAGCAGTACCTAAATCTGGAAAATAGACTTTATAAGGCATTATTGGGTTGAAAACCACCGATTTTATTTTAATTGAAAAATTTAAAATCTTTAAGGTTAATTAATTAAAATAATCACACTGGATTTGCAAATTATTGAAAAATAACAAAACAAAGCGTCTCTC
>JBBPYO010000249.1:0-7615 GCA_038199845.1 Flavobacteriales bacterium | reverse complement strand
TGTGGTTATCGACAATTTCTTTTTTGGTGTTGCCGCCGTAAGCGCAAATGGACATGAAAGTGTGGTGCGTTTTCCTAATGCGATCATGAAATAAAAGAATCTTAATGATAGCAAAACCAAGAAAAAAGACTTAAATTTATGGACATTTGTCTTAATTTTAATTTATGACTGAAGATATTCCGCAATATAACAATCAATTAAACGAAGCCGTAGCCACTTATGTAAATCGTATGGAAACACAAAGCAATCTTACCGTTGCCCATAAAAATATCACATATGATGGCCTATTGAGTGACAGAATGCTTCTTATTAAAGCGATAACCGCCGGTGTTCCCATGAGTATTTTTAATCTTGTGAGAAAAGAGGCACTCTTTAGTGATGAAGAATGGGCCAGTTTTCTTGATATTTCAAAACGTTCACTAGACAGGTTTAAGTTGGAGGAAAATCATATTTTTAAGGCCAGCCATTCAGAAAAGATTTTCGAGCTTGCTGAGGTAACGCGTTTGGGCAAAAGCGTTTTTGATACTTTTCATAATTTTTATGATTGGTTGCTCGTTCCTAATTTTGCATTGGGCAATCATAAACCCATTGGTCTTTTGAGCAATTCCTACGGAAAAGAACTTGTGCTTAATGAATTACATTTCATTGATCAAGGTATTTTTGTGTAATGCAGGTTTTTAGGCTCACGCGAAAAAAGTACAAAATCCAACTTTCTGGCAAAGGCGCTGCTATTGTGGGAGCACGCTGGAATTCTAAAGGAACACAACTTATTTATACCTCTGCGAGTCGCGCTCTTGCGATGGCAGAGGTTTTTATACATTTAAGCCTTAATAAACTACCCAGTGACTTTGTAATGCTGGAAATCAATATTCCAGAATCTCTAAAAATAGGTACGCTTACTGCTAAAGAACTTCCAGAACAGTGGAACGAATTTCCATATCGCTTGCATACGCAACACTTTGGAGATAGTTTAGTAAGCGATAATACGTATGCTTTTTTACAAGTACCATCGGCAGTGGTTCCTGGTGATTTTAATTATCTTCTAAATCCGTATCACTCCGATTTTTCTAAAATTACTATAAAAACCTACGCGGATTTTCCAATGGATAACCGTCTTTTTAAAATTTAGTCCTTGTATATGAAGTTCTTATTGAGCGCTTTGCTTTTACTATTTATAATTCAACCCACTTTTGCACAAAACAAGAAGTTCACTAGACAGGACACGCTGCGTGGAAGCATCACTCCAGAGCGCGCCTGGTGGGATCTAATATATTACGATCTGGATGTAGAAGTCTTTCCCGAAAAAAAATCATTGGCCGGAAGCAATACGGTGACCTATAAAGTACTCCAACCTAAACAGCGCTTACAAATCGATTTGCAGGAGCCCATGCACCTCCTTTCGGCGACGCAAAACGGACAAAGATTGCAGATCAGTTCTGAGGGAAGCGCACATTTTATTTCGCTACCGGCGAAACAACCCATAGGATCGATTCATCAAATTAAACTTCTGTTTGAGGGTAAACCAGTTGTTGCCATAAATCCACCGTGGGATGGTGGCTGGACCTGGCAAAAAGATTCACTGGGAAAATCATTTATAGCCAACGCCAATCAGGGCATTGGCGCTTCAGTGTGGTGGCCCAATAAAGATCATCCCTACGATGAAGTGGACAGCTTAGACCTGAAGGTGACAATTCCTCAGGGTTTAATGGCAGTTTCAAATGGCAGACTGGTAGATTCAATTTCGGCAAAAGCCGGAACCATGACCTATCACTGGACGGTAAAAAACCCAATTAATAATTATGGAGTGAATATCAATATTGCTGATTATGCGCATTTTACAGATTTTTACAATGGTGAAAAGGGAAAACTAGATCTTAATTTCTATGTGCTCAAACAAAATCTGTCAAAAGCTAAAACACAATTTATGCAAGTGCCAGATATGCTGGAGGCGTTTGAATACTGGATGGGCCCCTACCCTTTTTATAAAGACAGTTATAAACTGGTAGAAGTTCCCTATCTGGGAATGGAACATCAGAGTTCTGTAACTTACGGCAATAACTATGCTAACGGTTATCTGGGCCGCGATCTGAGCGGTAGTGGCTGGGGAGATAAATTTGATTACATCATTATTCATGAGTCGGCGCATGAGTGGTTTGCAAACAACATTACTAATGATGACGTTGCTGATATGTGGATTCAGGAAGGTTTTACCACCTACGCCGAAAATCTCTTTGTTGATTATCACTTCGGTAAAAAAGCTTCTTCGGAATATGTACTTGGTCAGCGAAAGCTCATTCGCAACGATAGGCCAATTATAGGTATTTACGGAGTTAATAATGAAGGGAGCGGCGATATGTATTTTAAGGGCGCAAACATTCTAAACAGTTTACGCTATATTATTGATGATGACGAAAAATGGCGTAAAATTTTACGCGGAATCGGTCGTACTTTTTATCACCAGACTGTGAGTTCTGCAATCATCGAAAATTATATCTCCGAACAATCGGGATTGGATCTTAAGGCCTTTTTTGATCAATATTTACGAACGACGAAAGTTCCTAAATTAGAATATAGAATCGAGGAAAACATGGTGCACTTTCGCTACACCAATATCGAAAATGGATTTAACGCGCCGGTAGATGTGAATATTAATGGCACAATACAACGCATCCTTCCGACGGAAAAATGGAAGGAATTATCTTTCGGAAAAAACATCAATAATTTTGTCGTAAATCCTAATTTTTATATAAAATCTGAAACAACCAATTAACTGGCTCGCATCTAATAATTTGCTCTTTATTCCTATAATAATGGCTATTTTTAGGTAAAATCGGGCGTTTTTCAACCAAATAAGGCGACTTTAGGGTTTCTAAATAATATAGACGTATGAAAATCAAATTTTTACTCTTTACGTTATGTTTCAGCCTAATTATAATAAGTTGTAAAAACGGTCCAGAAACCATAAAAACGGTCCAAAAAGAGGTTAAATCAGCTGATGTTACACAAGAAGCTACAGATTTTGGGGCTTTGCTTAACGATTCTCCCCGGCATCACGAATGGAAAACATTGATGAGCAATGGTCGCGAAATATATACGTTTGTCGCATATCCGGAAGTAGCACAATACTCAAAAGCGGTAATTGTAATCCATGAAAATCGTGGTCTTGATGATTGGGCGCGGTATTTTGTAGACCAGCTTGCGGCAGAGGGATATGTGGTCTTAGCTCCAGATTTGCTATCTAATTTCAAGGAAAACATTAAAAAAACAGCCGATTTTGAGAATTCCGATAAAGCACGGGAAGCCATTTATACGCTTGATGATGTCAAGGTGACGACAGATTTGGATGCTGTTTTTGAATATGCAAAATCCATTAAAGCAGCAACGGGCGAGGTTGCGGTTGTTGGATTTTGCTGGGGCGGTTCGCAAACTTTTCGCTATGCGACGCATAATCCCAATATCATCTCTGCCAATGTATTTTACGGCACGGCACCGGAAGATAACGAAGCATTAAAGCAGATAGTAGCTCCTGTATACGGTTATTACGGCGGTGATGACAAGCGGGTGAACGCAACTATTGAAGAAACAAGAACACGTATGATCACGTACAAAAAAACATACGAATCAGTCATCTATGATGGAGCGGGTCACGCTTTTATGCGGCGCGGTGCAGAGGCAGATAGCGATGCGGCCAATGAAGTCGCGTACAATAAATCCTGGGAACGACTGCTTGAAAAATTGAAATCATCGTATTAAGCGCCGCCCACATCATAGACAAAAGCCCTGTATTTAAGAAGTGCTACAAAAAATACGCCCCCCACTGCATTACCAGATAATGCAATGCCCTCAAAAGATAAATACTGCCAAAATGAAATAGACGAATTATTGATGAGTCCCGCAAATACTTCAACATTACCTATTATACTATGATGTAAATCAGTAAAAGCCATAACCGAAGTAACCATAAAAATAAGTACAATGCGACTTATTGTTTCTTTTGAGGAGGTCAAAAGCCAAGAAAGTAAACCCATCAACCACCCCGCCAGTATCGCGCTCACAAAAATAACAATATTATCTACTCCCGTTACATGTTCTGCTATACCAATGACAGTTTCAGTATTGAATATATTAAGTTGAGCGCCTATCCAGGTCAAAACAACAGCCATAATACAACCACCTATGAGATTACCTAAAATCACAATTCCCCATAGACGAAATAAACTAACAATGGATCTTTTTTTATTGAGCACCGGCAGACTCAATAATGAGGTTTGTTCAGTAAAAAGAATGGACTGTCCCAAAATCACAAGTATAAAGCCTATGGGATATACTAATGCCCGAGCTTTAATAATAACATCTTCCCCAACTTTCCCCATCAAAAAACTCCCCAGTGAACATAATAATAAGTAACTGAAACCTATCTCAAGACCAGCTGTTAAAGAACTTAATAAGATACTGCTCGCACTGCGGTCATAAGTTTCCTGACCTTCTATAATTTGTTCTTTTAGTATTTCACCATGAGTTTTAGGACTCACTTGGTCACTTTTTTCAGAATTTTTTAACTCGTTGTCAATTTCTTCTTGTTGTTTTTCTTTTTGGTCTTCACTCATTTTTTATCTATAATTAAAACTTCTCGGGGGAAAATCTTTGTGGTAAATTGTTGTGCGATAGATATCCATTCCGATAAAGTAATCTACTAAATTTAAAATAACAGTTTAAATTCATCGTTTTGAAAACTCTACTTTGAAGCCAAAGGATTTAGAATAAATTCAGAAATATGAGTTCAACTTTTAAAAAGGTTTTCTGTCGTTAATAAAAATTGTACTTACATCACAACACTTGATTTTTTGATGCGTCTACAACTCAGTCAATTTATTCTTTTTTCATCCATAGGAGAATAGAAGATAAAACATTCCAAAGCTAATAAAACAGACATTCTTCTTATATATGATAGATAATAAGATAAAGTGTTAAATTAATTTTAACCTGGGTTTTCTCTTCTAAAATACTCAATAACCCGAGGCCCAGTCAGACCATGTACCACTGTACTTATAACTACTGCAGCTGTAACAAGCGCATATAATTGAGATGCCGTTGTGAAATCACCTTCGTAAATAGCATAGGAAAGATAAAAAAAGGATCCCACGCCCCTAACACCGAAAAAACTTATTGCCCATTTTTTCTTATTCGTAAACGCTGTATTTATTAAAGCTAATCTTGCACACAAAGGCCTTAATGCTAGAACGATTACAAAAGCGACCACAACGCCCTTCAAACTAATATACTCGAGAATACCAGAAACCACAAATCCCCCAAAAAGAAGCAACCATATCACAATAAATAATTTTTCAAGTTCATCCGTAAAAGTGAGAATTTCGTCTTTATTTTCATCCTTATTGTCCTTTTTATGGTAATGATATTGCGCAAAAAGTCCGCAAAAAAAAGCGCTCAGAAATCCATATCCTCCCATTATTTCCGCCATTCCAAAAGAGACTAGAGCCAGTACGATTCCTACGAAACCACTTAGTATTTCATTTTTGTTGTTAGATCTGGTTTTGCTAATTGATAAGCTATAAAGATATCCAATCAGAATCCCGGCGGCCACTCCAATCAAGATCTTGTACAAAAAGTAGAATCCAAACCAATGCGCAAAATCTATTTGTAAAAAATTGTTCTCTTTAGACCATAAAATGGCTAGGTATACAAAGGGAAATGCAAATCCATCATTTAATCCTGCTTCTGCCGTCAATAAATAGCGCATCCCAGTGTTCTTTTTGCCCTCAGTCTCCTCTTTCTGAAGTTGCAGATCTGAGGCAAGTACGGGATCTGTAGGTGCACATACAGCGGCCAATAAAAGTGCGGAAGCTCCGTCCAGATTGAGTATGTATCTTCCTAATAGGAAAATACCTCCAATATAGAGCGGCATGGCTGTATGAATTAGACGGAGTGTATTTTTCCAAGATTGAAAACCATAGCGAGTACCAATTTTTAGACCGGCGCCCATAAGGCTGATCACAACAATAATTTCGGTTATTACCTTTACCCATTTTTGATCCCAAAGTGGCTGTGGCCATTCTACCGGAACTTGTATATAGTAAATTAAAAAACCTAGACATAGGACAAGCGGTGCAAAGGTTACTCTTAAGCGTTTAGCTAAAATGGGAATATACGCCATACTTAAAACCGCTAAACCGAACGCTAAAAGTATAAGATGGTAATCTTCTATTTTAATAATGGTCAATATCCGCATTGAGATATGATAAATAGGTTGATACTAAAAAGCATCGTAGGGAACTATTTTATTTTTTTAAAACGATCTCCTTAAGATGATATACATTAAAAAACTCAAACTCATCGCAGGTATAAAAAACGTTACCCAATACATAAAGCATTAGGTAACGTCTACATATTACAATAAAAAAACTATTTTTTAAGCAGTCAATTTTTCTTTAAAATCATTTATGATTCCGCCTATTAATAATACTCTGATCTGTCTGTCACTCATAGTATGTCTGGTCATAATTGTCAAACTATCAGCATCTTTTTTCTCAATAATTACTTCAATATCTTCCCTGTTTTCAACATATTTGCGCAAGTTTTTGAACTTTATCATATCTCCTTGATCGATTTTTTCTAGATCATGCGTATCAATAAATTCCAAAGGTAGAATCCCGAAGTTTACGAGATTCTGCCATGCAATTCGTGCGTAGCTTTTGGCGATTACAGCCACCTGACCCAAAAATTTCGGCGCAAGGGCTGCATGTTCTCTACTACTTCCCTGAGCATAATTTTCTCCAGCTACCACGATATGACCGCCGTATTGTTCTTTTATCTTTATGGCGCGATCGTAAAACGTCTCATCAATTACCGTGTAGCTGTATTTACTGATTTCAGGAAGGTTACTTCGGAAAGGAAGCACTTCTGCCCCTGCCTTTAATATTTCATCGGTCGAAACGTTATCGCCCATTTTTAAGATTACTGGAATTTCATAAGAATCCTGAAGAAGATCAATATGTGGAAGAGATTTAATGTTCGGTCCTTTTTTGAGTTCTATATTGCTGGTATCTTCTAAAGGCGCTACGAGCATATCCATATTGATAATATGCATCTCTGGAGCCTCATACCGTGGGTAAGTCAACCCATATAGTTCTTCCAAGTCGCGTGGATCTGTAATTTCACCAGTCAGGGCCGACGCTGCAGCCGTTTCAGGACTACACAAATAAACTTGATCATCTTTAGTCCCAGAACGATCTGGAAAGTTTCTGGGCATTGTCCTTAAACTGATGGTGTTACTTGCCGGGGCCTGTCCCATACCGATGCAGCCCATACAACCACTCTGGTGAAAACGTGCCCCTGCGGTGATCAAATTGGCAAAAGTTTTATTTTCGATCATATTCTGTATGATCTGGCGACTAGTGGGATTAACATCAAAAGAAACATCTGGATTGACCGCCTTATCTTTAACAATCGCCCCTGCGATCCAGAAATCACGGAGTCCAGGGTTTGCGGAAGAACCTAAGACGACCTGACTTATTTTTTTACCTGCAACTTCACTCACTGGAACCACATTACCAGGGCTTGTAGGCATAGCAATAAGCGGTACAAGATCATCAAGTAT
>JBBPYO010000248.1:0-2236 GCA_038199845.1 Flavobacteriales bacterium | reverse complement strand
CGCGGTTTTGAGATCAAGCCAGAAAATGATTTTTTAAAAAGCCGAAAACCTATTCTCACCAATAGTGATTGTACCATAATTCTAGCTGCACCGAAAAACAACACTACCGATTATTTTTACAAAAACAGCGATTCCGATGAATTGATTTTTGTACACCGTGGCGAAGGAAAATTACGTACCCATCTGGGCAACCTTGACTTTAAATACGGCGATTATTTAGTCATTCCGCGAGGAACGATCTATAAAATGGACTTTAAAGGTGAAGATAATCGCTTATTTATCGTAGAATCACGCCGGCCCATTTACACGCCAAAAAAATACCGCAATTGGTTTGGCCAACTGCTTGAACAATCGCCCTTTTGTGAACGCGATTTGCGCAGACCTTATGAACTTGAAACTAACGATGAAAAAGGCGAATTTTTAATAAAAATCAAGAAACAGGACGAGATTTTTGACCTTACTTACGCCACGCATCCCTTTGACGTGGTGGGTTACGACGGGTACAATTATCCCTATGCGTTTTCCATTCATGATTTTGAACCTATTACAGGTCGTATTCACCAGCCGCCACCGGTACACCAGACTTTTGAAACCGATGCATTTGTTGTGTGTTCGTTTTGCCCAAGAAAGTATGATTACCATCCCGAAAGCATTCCGGCACCCTATAACCATAGTAATATAGATAGTGACGAAGTTCTTTATTATGTAGCCGGAGATTTTATGAGTAGAAATGACATCGAGGCAGGTCATATTTCATTGCATCCCGCCGGAATTCCACACGGACCCCATCCAGGTTCTGCAGAACGCAGCATTGGCAAAACAGAAACCGAAGAACTTGCAGTTATGGTAGATACTTTTAAACCTTTACAAGTTTGTGAAGATGCCATGCCCATTGCCGATGAAGAGTATTATAGATCGTGGCTAGATTAATTAATCAATGTGTCAATTATTCAATAATCGGTTTAATGTATTATGCAGTTTAGCCATAGTGAAAAACATAATAAGAATTTAATTCTCAAAGAAACTTTTGAGTTTGCACTTCAGATCGTAAAATACTGCGAGGAATTGGAAAAACTTAAGAAATATGTTTTGGCTAAACAAATTCTTAGGTCTGGCACGTCAATAGGGGCTAATGTTAAAGAAGCTCAAAATGCAGAAAGCAAGGCAGATTTTATTCATAAATTGAAAATAGCATCAAAAGAAGCAGATGAAGTTGAATACTGGTTGTTCTTATGCCAAGAACTGAATTCTTATCCCGATTGCGAAAACCTATTATTAAAATTAAAATCCATTATTAAAATCTTGAATAAGATTATTGGAACGTCTAGGAGAAACAGCATTAAAAATTGATTAATTGATAATTAATAATTAATAAACCATGAACAAAGAATTAAAATCCGTTGACTACGGACTGGAAAAAATATTTGAGGGCGCGCAGGATTTCCTTCCACTTTTAGGAACAGATTACGTTGAACTTTACGTGGGCAATGCCAAGCAGGCGGCACATTTTTACAAAACAGCTTTCGGCTTTCAATCGTACGCCTATAGCGGTTTGGAAACTGGGCAAAAAGATCATGTGAGCTATGTGCTCAAACAGGATAAGATCCGCCTTGTACTCACTTCGCCTTTAGGCAGCAAATCACCCATTAATGATCATATTGTCAATCATGGTGATGGCGTAAAAGTCGTTGCACTCTGGGTTGAAGACGCACGCAGCGCTTTTGAAGAAACCACAAAAAGAGGCGCCAAACCTTTTATGGAGCCAAAAGTGGAAAAAGATGCGCACGGTGAGGTCGTTCGGTCTGGGATTTATACTTATGGCGAAACGGTACACATGTTTGTAGAGCGTAAAAATTATGAAGGCGACTTTTTGCCAGGTTTTCGTAAATGGGAATCTGATTATAAACCAGAAGCTACCGGCTTAAAATACATTGATCACATGGTGGGAAATGTAGGCTGGGGCGAGATGAATACCTGGGTAAACTGGTATGAAGAGGTCATGGGATTTGTTAACTTTCTCACTTTTGACGACAAACAGATCACCACCGAATATTCGGCTTTGATGAGCAAAGTAATGAGCAACGGGAATGGTCGTATAAAATTTCCCATAAATGAACCCGCCGAAGGGGTTAAAAAATCGCAGATAGAAGAATATCTTGATTTTTATGAAGGTCCGGGCGTACAGCACCTCGCGGTCGCAACAGACGATATTGTTAAAACTGTGGCCGAGCTTAGG
>JBBPYO010000247.1:0-10730 GCA_038199845.1 Flavobacteriales bacterium | reverse complement strand
TCAGTTCCTTGGGATTAGCCGCAATCAGGGCACCTGGCTGCGCGGGGTCTGATGCCCGTAAAAGTGTCAACTGTGGAAGACTACTGCCATCCCTATCGTATTCGGAAACATAAAGATTTCCTGTACTAGGATCTTCAACCACTTCAATTGGGTCATCAAAACCTCCCAGACCAGCTATGGAATTGTAACTATAGGCAATATCTCCGTTACTTCCGGGATCGAGCAACAACAGGTTATCCTGCCCACTGAACTGCACGACCATTATAAGTCCATTTAGCTTTCCGCCAAAGGCATCACTTCTATACTCTATAACCCCGTTTGGTGATTTGTTGAAATCAAAGTCAAAGGCAGGTTGAGCGTAATTAGGATCTGGCTGTACGCTGGAAGGATATTTGGTTACATCTTTGTGCTCCCTTACCTGTCCAGGCAATCCATTGTATGAAGTCCCGCCATGGTTCAGCACAAACTCTCCTCTATAAGGATTAGGATGACCATGATACGTACCACCTTTTGTCTTAAACAACCAGTCTTTTTGTGTATTTCCACCTGAAAGAGATGGAGCAGCAGGAATGGTGGTACGACCATCTATACGTCTGGCCAACTCATAGTTTGCCGTGGAAGGGGAATTGGGCGAATTTGTATTGTTCCCTGCAGTTCCATTAGTAGGAACATATAACCAGCCATTGGAGTGCCATAAAAGATCGTACGCGTTACGTACGCCCGTTGCAAAAATGGTTAATGGAGAATTAGCGGCATAAGGATTATACGTGCCGTCACTCATGGTAATGGAATTGGCCGGTGCGCTATTTATAACGCCGATATTATTTGTTGTAAATACGTCTAACGGTAAAATAGCCGGTAATTTATCGAGCTCGACTTTCAGAATAGCGCCACTTAGCAAGCGCTCAGGACGAAATGCCCATGCTGGATCTGGCTCACCACCGGCCGTATTACTACCTTGACTTATATAAAGATCCCCCGCGGTATCAAATGCGATACTATTAGTCAAATGATCCTTTTTAGAACTGGGAAGATGTATGATCACATCCTGAACGTTCTCCAAATTGGGCCCGCTTAGGCGCGTAAGTTTACCATCCCATTCAGGACCATCACTTTCGGAAGCCTTACTATGTGTAATATAGGCAATGAGATTCTCTGCTGTTGATGCAGGATCAAATCTGAAACCAATAATTAAACGTACATCATTGTTTTGGGGACTTCCATTGACAGGGTTTGCTGCACCGGTCAATTCTGGAGATAAAACTTGTAGATTGGTTAAGGTACCGTCTTTGGCCATATTCCACCTAAATATTTTTCCGTCAGACTGGAAATCTCCGATGGTACTCGCATAGAGTTTGCCATCTGGTCCCACCTGCATACTTGAGAAACGCTCATTCCTCACACCTTCTCCCAGCGCATCGCCGCGCACTTGAGTAAAGGTTATCCCTGCAAGATCTCGGCCGGGCTGGTTTGGATTTGTGTTTTCCAATCCTGTAGTAAATCGTGACTCAAAAGCCTCGAAAGCCAATCTATCATTGATATCACCTATCTTATTTGCTTCTATTGTAGAGGGCATTCTTAGCAGATAAGTGGTATTTTCCTTAAGGTCGTTTAATGGGGTAAGTATAATAGCATCACCTCCACCGGTGTCGTTAGAGTTGGTTGGCACAAGTTGTTCTCCATTAGCTGTGATTTCAAAAATCCTGGCATTACTTGTTGTTGTCTTATCAAGTTCGTAACCATTTGGCACGACAACCTCAATAGCAATCTGGAATCCACTAACCCGCACATCTGTCGTCCCATTTTCTGGATTTACGCCAGTAAAGTAAGGAACGTCACTGGCTGCGACCTGCTCTATTTTAATAGCGTTGATCTTTGTGTTAAAACCACCCGTAGGATTTATGGTCAATTTACCATCTCTTACTACTACACGTGCGCTGCCAGTACTGAATCGTGTCGCTGAACCGGCGGAGCCAGTAGGGACAAATTGACTTATTACGCTTACACCTTCTGCGTTTATGCTATGTTTAGGGGTATTCTCAAGAGAGGCGTCTACTTCTGGATCTCCTACATTTACCGTTACGGCATAAGAACCATTGGGCAGGGCAATTTCCCATTTGGCATCAGGAAAATAACCTTTTGCGGGATCTGTGCCCACATTGCCATATTGCATGTGAATCAATGTATTGTTCAGAAGGCTCACTCCAGGGAGAGCTCGGTTTCGAGCGTTTTTGGTCATATCTGCAGGCACGTCATTTGCTGCGTTCAGCCAACCGTATGAATAGCCGTTTCCACGATCAGCATAAGGGCTACCGCTGTCTTTGATATAACCTGCGGGCGCAGCGGTCGCAACATCTGAAAAATTTACAAAAACAGGGTCAAAATCCGCCGAAGAGGCATCATCTGCCTTTATTTCAAAACCTTCAAAAGCAAAGTTGACCGCTGCATTCAATTCCCGTCTTTTGGATGTCATTACACCTGCAAAAGTCAAATCACCATATGCGCTGTTCCCTTGAATAAAAGAAGCTGGGAGCGGTAAAGAACCAATTATTATTTCTGCGCCACTGTTGATCGAATAATATGCAGTGAGCTTGTTCTTTTCTTTATCCACATACAACCTCAATGTTAGATTTCCTGAATGTACACCAGCGACATTATCTTTTTGCAATGACTGTGTATTTCCATCAGAAACTGCATCAACTTCTGTGAGCAGCTGAAGGCTTGAACCATTTTGAACTACAACTTTTGCGTAATTATCTTCGTTGAGACCAAACCAAAGACCAGCTTGTTCGTAATTCAGACTCGCATCTGAATACGGATTGACAATAGTTGTGTACAAACTAAAATTTCCACCTCCGCCAGCATCTATACCAACTCCCAAGGTATTTATCTGGGAATTTACGTCTGTACTTGTTCCCGCACCAGGACCGTTTTTAGCGAAAGAAAGGCCGTTTGCCGCATTCAGTAGCATTTTTCCATTGGAAAATGAGATCCGCGCAGGCTCATATCCGGGTACTTCAGGATAACTTATGGCACCATCTGCCGCAATACGTGCCGATGGATTATCTACCATTGTAAAGCCGGTATTGGACAAGCCGCCTTCGTCACCGGTAAAGGAAAGAGTATACGGTAAGGATACCTCAAGGGCATCACAGTTCAATGTAGAAATAGGGTTACATCCTGCAACGGCCACACCGGCAGGCTTAATATTACGGACAATGACTACAACATCTTGATAATCAAAACCACTTATATGCTCTTCTGTAGCAATAATATAAGCATTTTCTTCTCTGGGCATCGCATAAACGCGTACATGATGTGGGATCGCCCCATCAAAAATGTTCAGCGCATCTTCACTGAAAAGTATGCGATTATCAAAAAATGGCCATTTGCTGTAAAAACCAAAAGTTTCTGTTACCGGATCAAAAGATGTGGAACCTTCTATTTTCGGGTTCAATTTTTGACCATTACCGACGCTATTTCCTATTTTAAATACTTCATTTAATGCTGAGGCATCACCACTTGAATACCAACCAAAAGCGGTTACGGGATCATTATTTTCTGGACCAAAGGCACTTAGCACCTCTAAGGTCACCTCTCCAGATGAAGCCCTTTCAAAACGTTTAATATCCAGCTCATCACCCAAAAAGTTATTGTATGTTTTTCCACTCGGTAGATCGATTTTATTGGTTGCAGGGTTACTGTCGCCTATTGTAATGGCATCTTTCCCTAATTGTGTGTCAAGTATCCATTGTAGAGATGGCTCGTTATCCCCGCCCGTGCCATTTTTTCCAAGACCATTCAATGTAACGTTCATGGATTCTACATCCTTTGCCGTTACAGTTAATAAAGCATATTTAGGACCAGCCGTTGATGGATTAAAAACAACTTCAAAAGTGGCCGTCTCTTGCACGGCAACCGTTTCTGGAATAGTTACCACTGTAAAATCATCAGAATTTTCACCGGTTATTGAAAATTCAATACCGGTCAAGATAGCTTCGCCATCATTCGTGATACTTATCTCTTGTGTAAATGGCACATTACCATTGGCAATAGCATCGCCTACCAATCTTTGCGGTGAAAGGGACATTAAAGGAAGTTTAGGCACATCAGCAGTGATATCTTCAGTAACGACCTGCGTGTAATTGGTCGCTAAACGTACCGGACCTAATTTTCCATTATTAATTCCATTAGAACTTATAAAAATACGGCCCAAACGTGGCGTTCCTTGAACGTTGTGAGATCCAGCCGCAGTCCATTGCGTCTCCTCCAAATTCAGTTTTGGATCAATGGTCCAAGAATATGTTATCGTATTGTCACCATCCCAGATACCACGTATAAGAAATTGAATAGTTTCATTTGAGGCTATTTCAGCATTTCCCTGATCTGATCCAGAAACGCCAAGACCAATTACGGCTTTGAGGGCAGTACCCGTACCTTTGACAATCTGCTGACGTACCCATTGATCCCCATTCACTTCATCATCTACCCGTATTGCCGCCCGTATCATACCTGTATTGTTCGCTCCTAAGTCAGTCACATTGAAATAACTATTGAAGTAAAACGGCTGACCTGCTGTTAGGTCAACAGGATTATTAATGAGCGTTTTAAAATCGTGCGTTTGTTGCCCACCGGAGAAATCGAGACTATATGCAGTGTTTTGACTAAGGCCTTCATTTAATACAGGAATGGCTGCATTACTTGCACTTTCCCTTGACCAGGCACCGCCTGAAATCTCATGAAGATTACCTGTTCCATAAGTGCTGAAATCATCTATATAAGCAAAACCAGCAAGCTCTGCTTCCGTCACACGAACAGACCAGTCTTGTATTGTTCCGTCTTCAGCGGTGATCGTATATAAGACAGGGACTGTAAAATCCTGTACTATTCCCGAGGCTGGATTAATCGAGGCAGCATCTGAGATTGTTATAGTGGGAGATAAGGCGGTAAGAATAGTGCCTTTTACCACTTCAATATCGACCAGGTGTCCTTCAAGATTTATGACCGCAGGTCCAGTGGCTTCTGCAAGATCTAAGGATGTGATATCATTTTGATCGCTGGCAGGTTGCTCTGGAAGCACATTAAGACTTATTTGAAGTTCTGTCGTTGCAAATTCCCCATTCGGATCTATGGCAAAAATAGTGGTACTATAAGTGTTTTCCGCAAGACCGGATTTAATTCCAAATTCAAGTGATCCCAATTGTGGATCAGTGGGCAGGATAAGCCAATCTGCTGAATTGGGATCGTCAGATAATGTGAACGTAGGATTTCCGTTTGTTGCTGATAACATTACATTCTGAGGGGCAATTTCATCTCCCACATTACCTTGAAAAGACAAAGATTCTGCATCAAAGGCTAGGGATAATTCTTCTTTTTCAACCTCCGCAGAGAATGAATCGAATTGTGTCGTAAATTGGATACCATTGCGGTGCGTGTTATATATTCCCGCAAAACTCACGCCTGATATACCGGTACTAAGATTTCTTCCTTGTAAATAAGTTGAGGGAAGATTTAGTGCAGCAAAACCGCTTTTTGTTATTTGAACGAACGCTCCCTCATTAATCGCGTAGTACGCGGTAATTGTATTCGCTACTGGATCTATCACCATCCTTAGCTTTACATTTTGACCTGCAACCCCAACATTGTCAACTTGGATCTGATCTGGCGTTGTAGCACCATTGATGGATTCACCACCGACTTCTTTGCGTAGTTCTATGCTATTTGTCTGAACGTTGAGTTTTACGAAATTATCTTCATCGATACCAAACCAAATGCCGGCTTGGGCAGAATTTGCACCTATATTAATATTGAGCAAACTGGTTTCAATAGTAAGTGGGGTGTTGACATTTTGAAAACCGACTCCAAGTGTGTTCACTTGATTATTATTGTTACTGCTTGCGGGAGGGTCTAGATAGTTAATACCCGCTTGCGAAATAAGTTCTAAACTACCATTGTTTAAGTTAATCAACGAAGGTTCATAACCGTTCACATCAGGATTAGAGACTAGAAGATCTCCTGCCCTTCTGGCGGCGGAATGCTCAAGTACTGCAGTAAACCCAGTTCCGTTTTCGTTTATATCTATCAGTGAGTTTGATACGGAAGCAGAAAAATCCAATGCAATTGGTAGATTCACAACAATATCTTCACAGGCCAGCGTGCTTAATGGTGAACATATCTCATCTGGAGGAGTTTGAACCATTGCAAATGGAATTGATGCAACAGGTTCACTAACTTTTGAAATAATGGAAGTGAAAGCATCTGTTTTTTCAGTAGTTGACATTCTAGATACTGTACTGCCACTCCAACTGGATGCGTTTGTAAATGATACCAAAATAAGGAATAAAACACCTAGAATGGCGAACTGCTTCAAGGGTCTAAAACCAGATTTCAAATTGGCGTAAATTTGTTTCATGATAGTGCTTATTTAAACGAATTATAATTACTCAAAGGGTTTTTATTTTTGACTTTTTTTCTTTACAATTAAACATACCTATGGCCGTACAATGTTCATTACCAGAACATCATAACAATTATTAACCAGTAAATTTTGCTAGTTTGAAAAATTCATTTTGAAGTTAGGTGTTGGGGACCATTCAAAATGATTGTCATTAGTTGGATAATGACAGGTGCTAAATTATATAAATTTATATGCTAAAAAAGCAGTGGTACAAGGTTTTCGATAAGACGTTTTAAGACTTTAGCCACAATACCTGCAAAGCCTTACCATTATTGATGAAAACGAGTATATATTTTTTTTGCCAAAGCAATCGTCTCAAAATTTTGTGTAGTATTTTACTTACAAAATTATCTTTATAAGTTAAATTCAAGTTAATTTTTATTATGGCAGTTTTTCGTTTTTCTTGCTAAACTGTTCAAAAACGGCAAGTAAGCGCCGAAAAATAGTGTTTGTAGAAAATTTACACGCTTCATTTTTGGCACGCTACTTAATTTTAAACATTTCTAAGTACAAAGAATTGGTAGTCTATCTACATCCCTACAAAGTATTCTTCTTAAAATTATAGTATTGATTTTTGTTTGTACCATATCTAAAGTGAGCGAAAGAATGCTATTATAGAACTTTCAGAATAAAACCATATCTTAAAGTGGGTGGAAAAACTTATTTGGGCTCTATTTAAAATTTTTCAACTTAAAAAAGATGGCGGAGTAAAAAAATAAAGAGTGCTTTCATTAGAATACAAAAAAAAGCAGCAAGTTCTCACTTGCTGCTCTATCTAATTATGTGTTATTTTATTGCTCAAATCAGCCGATTTCCGACCTAAAAGGGTAATTTATTAAAGCATCATCAAGTTATTGATTTCCTGCTGGCTCAAATGTCTGTATTTTCCTCTGGGAAGATCTTTTTTTGTGAGTGTTGCCAAAGTGACGCAATCTACGCGCACTACTTGATAATCAAGATGCTCAAATATATTCCTGATTATACCATTACCTATGTTTTTTATCTTGAGGCCGACTTCCTTTTTAGGAGCATTATCAACGTAACTAACATCTTCAACGAAGATTTTTTTACCTTCTATGGTAAGTCCCTTCCGTATTTTTTCAAGATCCTCCCCTTTCAGGTTTTTATCAAGTTCTACATGAAAAAGGCGTGGCAGACCCGTTTTGGTATTTGTCATTTTCTGCACCACTTGATCATCATTTGTAAATAAAAGCAGACCAGTAGCATTGCGACCTAGGCGACCTATAGGTTCAATGCGCGATTTAGTGGCATTCGCAACTAGATCCATAACCGTCATTCCTTTTTTATTGCTGGTTGTGACATCAAAACCTTTTGGTTTATTGAGCAGCACATAGGCTTTTGCCTCTGGGTTAATGCGACGACCGTCAAAACGCACATCATCATCTAAATTTACCTTGCTGCCCATGGCATTAACAACCTGCCCGTTTACCGTAACCTGTCCCGTTGAGATATAGAGGTCTGCCTCACGGCGAGAACAAATCCCACTATTTGCGATATATTTATTGAGGCGCAATCCTCCGGTATTTTCTTTTTTATCTGAACTATCAACATTCGGCTTGACTTTCGCCGAAGGCTTACCTGCAGCTGGCTTTTTACCAGTAGTTGGTTTGTTGTATTTTTTTGTCGGCTTCCCGTCCTGCTTCTTCATTTCTAAAAATTAAAACTTTTTGCAAAGGTACGGTTTTAGTAAATGCTATTCATACTTAAACAGATGTGCATAAAGCACTTAAAAAATCCTGCCCAAAACAACCTGAATATCAATCAGCAGAATACTGAAAACACCCGCCACAATTATAAATTTGAGGATATTATGCAGTAATATATAATGAAGTTGCGCTCTTGAGAACCAAAGAAAACTCAGAAAGAAAAGTAATAGGACCACGCTTCCGTAAAAATAATAGTTCATATATCCTATATCGAAACGATTGACTAACAAATAAATTGGAATAATGGTCAGACCTACCAAAGCGGTGATCAGCCATTTTGCAGAATTTTCGCCAAGAACAATTGGAATAGTGCGATAACCCAAAGCCAGATCTCCTTTCAGGTTTTCCAGATCTTTAACTATTTCACGCATAGCGATAATCAAAAAAAGAAACGTGGCGTGAACAAATATAGCTTCGGCGAAATTGCCGTAATAGATAAAAACCGCAAAAAAAGGCGTAATGGAAAGTGTGGCAGAAGTGAGATTACCTATAAATGGTAAGCGCTTCAGCTTGTGCGAATAAAACCAGATTCCAAAAATATAGCCTGAAAAGAAAAGCACGGCTCTAAAAGAAACATAACTCGCAACGATTACAGATAGAAGATTGAGAACAAAATAAAGGGTAAGTGTCTTTTTTTGACTTACAAGATGGTCCAACCTCGTTTTCAACGGGCGGTTAATAAGATCCTTTTCACTGTCGTAAAAATTATTAATGATATAACCACCTGCAATCGCCAGAGCCGTTGCAAATACGATAAGAAACAAATTGAGGTCAAGAAGTATTGCACGCGCGGGCAGGTCTGGCGCAAGTATAAATATGGAAGCCAGATATTGCGCAAGTATAATAATGAGAATATTATAACCGCGCACCACAGAAAATAGACTGAAAAATTTAAGTAGCAGTAACTTGTTTCTTCGGTTTATAAGGGACATGTCCTAAAGGATTCTTTAAACTGACTTTTTTTGATTTTCTGCGTTTTGCAAACAGTTGCACAGTTTAAAAATTGGCGAATATCTCAATATTCCCAAATTTTCAAACTTAGCCAGAACCACCAACTTCTGAAAATATTTTTGAATTGATCCTCCCGGTAGGAGACACGACAGGCAGGTTTAAAAAACTTCTGAAAACCGAAAAGTAAGCAACAAACAGTTGAAGCGCAAATAAAATAAATCTGAATGTGTTTCTGAAAATGCCTTTCCCCTTAGAACCTCAGTAATTTATTAGAAATTATATACCACTTCCAGTTTATAACCATCCAGCGATTTTCTTGCCTTATCAATATCTTCGGTAAAACCAAGGATGTAACCACCACCGCCAGATCCGCAGAGTTTAAGGTAATAATCGTTAGATTCGAGTCCGTTTTGCCATAATTCATGAAACTTTGCAGGGATCATAGGCTTAAAATTGCTCAATACGGTTTTTGAAAGCTGTTTTACATTGCCAAAAAGCGATTTTACATCTCCTTTTAGAAAATCCTCAACACAGGCATCGGTATGTTTTACAAACTGATTTTTCAGCATTTTTCTGAAACCTTCCTGCTTCATACTTTCCATAAAGATATTAATCATGGGCGCCGTTTCTCCCACAATACCACTGTCAAGCAAAAAAACAGCGCCTTTACCGTCCAGTGTCTGGCTGGGAATCCCGGCAGGTTCAATATCGTCTTTGCTGTTGATAAGAATGGGCAAACTCAAATAACTGTTCAACGGATCAAGACCAGAGGATTTACCGTGAAAAAAGGACTCCATTTCACCAAAAATCGCCTTCAATCGAAGCAATTTATCGCGGGTCAGGTTTTCTAGGACCGTGATTTTATTATTGGCATATTTATCATAAATAGATGCTACCAATGCGCCGCTACTGCCAACACCGTAACCCTGCGGAATTGTACTGTCAAAATACATCCCTTCGGCAACATCTGCCATTAAAGCTTTAATATCAAAAGTAACAAGCTCTGGATTTTCTGTCTGCAACGTATTGAGATAGGCTGCAAAACGCTTTAAACTACTATTTGATTTTTGCGCTTCCGCGGAAGGACGCTCGTCTTTTTTAAGCGCTCCGTTATAGAAGTTATAAGGAATGGATAAACCTTTGGAATCTTTGATAATCCCGTATTCACCGAAAAGCAAAATCTTAGAATAGAATAAAGGTCCTTTCATGTAATGACTTATTAATTAAGCTTTTAAGAGAATTAAATCAGGTTAAATTTTGTCTTACCCATAAAGACTTCACACGCTTAAAGCGCACAAAGTTAACATATTCTCCCGCAATAACATAATCTGAATCTTTAATTACTAAAAAGACTATAAATGAGCTAAAAACGCCTTAAATGGGTCATCTTGCTATACTTTTTGCCCCATTTCCAGTTTGATCACAGATATATTTGCCGTCTTGACAGTGCGCGACCAACTCATTCTTGATAAATTCCAAGACTTTTTCCTTATACTTTTCTGGATATAAAACATGCACATTTGCGCCCGCATCAAGTGTAAAACAAACTGGGACACCGGTATTTTTTCGGTAGGCCCATATTTTATTGATAATGC
>JBBPYO010000246.1:0-16875 GCA_038199845.1 Flavobacteriales bacterium | reverse complement strand
TTCTCCAGTTTTAACCAGTCAGGTTTAAAGAGAGAAGGTCACTTCCACCTCTTTGTTCAGATGTTTGAGATCACGATTTATAGACCTGTAAACATACTTGGATGGCGTGTCCAGCACCCATTCTCCGTGAAGTTTGTTCTTTGTGGCCGTGCGCTTCTTTAAGTAACTGTCCATAAGCCTGAACAACTGCAGGCATTCTGCCTATAGATCGGTAAGTGCATTGTACAATGGGACTTCATTGGACAGGGCGTAATTACAGATATCTTTGGAATCGCTCTTGTCGGTCTTTACCTTGACCAGTTTCATCTGGATGAACCGCTTTACAGATAAAGGGTTAACAACGGATACCGCAATCTTGTTTTTGTGGAGAAACTGTGCAAGTCGATAGTGGTAATAGCCGGTGGCTTCCATAACCTTCGATGAATTTGTTGGTTCCAATAATCTTATTAAGACGAATAATTTATTTTTTGTCAAATTCTTTCATCCTTGAAGTACGTTTTCGCACCGCTTGGCTTTGTACCCTTAATCTCGCCATCTATTTGGACTGAAATAAATCAGCACTCTGCAAATCAATCATCTGTAATCCACAATGAGTTGAATCCAAATTCTGAAAGCTGAGAAGTAATTTTATGGAAATTTCGGATTTCTTTTTGTCGAGCATTTAGATGATTGTAAGCAACTTTTACAACTTGATTTATATTCATTGATCGTTGATGTAGGTTTTTTCAGATTTATACTTTTAAAAACTAAAACCTTCAATATTTGAAATAGCTATTTTTATTTTCAAAAGCATCTTATAAAGTGTAGCAAGTGTAACATATGTAGCTCTAAAAAAAAGATTTATTTTAGAAACACGGGCAGGAGATTGGTAAAAGTGGAATATCATGAGCTGTTCAAATCATCCTAATTCCAAAAAAGTGTGAAAATAGTGTGAATATTATAAAAACAAAAAGGGCTTCAATTGCTTGAAACCCTTTTAAACACTAGTGACCTTGCCAAGATTCAAACTTGGAACCTCCTGAGCCGTAATCAGGTGCGCTATTCAGTTGCGCCACAAGGCCATTTTTATTTCCGCGAAAGCGAAAAACACTTTTCAGATTAACTTAAATAAAGTTTATTCCTCTAAGCGGATGCAAATATAAGGGTTATTTATTTTTGCCACAAACTCTTTTAGAAAAAAAGCCGAATAATATATATTCGGCTTCCTTAATATTTTAAAATGAATAGTTTAGTACATTGAGTTCAATGCAATAATATCATTATTACCAAATTCTCCATCTTCATTGGCACTGAAACAAGATAACATTACTGAAGTGGGATCAAAACCAGAAGGTGTGCCGTTTACTAAAATTGCATCACCTCCTTCATTTTCATTTTTTCCGCAGCTCTGTCTACTAAAGTAATCGGTATGACGAAAACCTACAGAATGCCCTATTTCATGAGTTAGAACGTGTTCTATAACATTAGTGTCATAATTTTCTATATTATAAATCTGCACAAATTTATTCGGTGCACCATTACTGGGAAATCCTGCACTTCCGCCTGCCCCGTCGCTATTATTTATCGAATTGTTATAAACCACCATGTCTTTAGTGCTATAATTAGTCCCAAAGGTCAGTGTAAAGCGAATAGAAATAGTATTTAACTTGTTGTAATTTTCAATTGCCCATTGTAGTGCGGTGCGTTTTTTACTGGATATCGCTTGGCTCCCACCAGTAAAACCTAAAATTGAAATATTTCTTCCCTGACTTACCAAATTTGAAGTCCGATATTGTTTAGAGATGCCTTCTTCTCCTTTTACCTTTTTCTCTAGAATTGACATGGCCAAAAGCTGTTCTTCTGTAAGTACTATGTCTTTCTCTATAAAAAGCCTTTTTTCCACACTTCCATCGGGTAAATAAAAATCCCCCAGGTTACGTAGTTCGGATTCATACCTAAAGTATTAATTTAATTTAGGATCTCTTTAGATACTTTTTGTTTTTTCAAAGACGTCTCTTGTTGTTCCAATGTGTCATTTTCGGTAGAGCACGAACTCAAAAATAATAGTGCAGATCAAATTACAGCACATTTAAATAGTAAATTCAATTTCATTGATAATAATATTAATTAATATAGGATTTTCGTTAATCTAACCTATATTATGTAGGAAAAATAGATAAAATGATAATATATTTAGATATAATTCACAATAATGCTAATTTTTCAAATATAAATGATCTAAAAATTTGTACGTTACTATTGCAAAATCAATCAAAATAAGCATAAAAAAAAGTCCAACATGTGGGACTTTTTTTTATGCTTATTTTGCTCTTGCTATATAATCTCAGCACTTAAACCTGCCTCAAGTAATTTTGAACAACGCGGCTCCAGTTCATTAAAAGCGCCGGTTTTTACAGTACATTTTCCTTTATAATGTACGATCATAGAACATTGTTCTGCTTGTATGGGAGTGTGATCACAGGCGAGAATCAGGTTTTCTATAACATAATCAAATGTATTGACCTCATCATTATAAAGAACAATCTCGTTATTGCCCTGCTCCTTTTCTAAAACATCTACTTCCTCTTGAATTTTTTCTTTGGTACTCATCGTCTTGAATTTAATATATACAGACTAATTTTTTACAAATTTACAAGCTACCCAATTATTTTTTTCAAAATTCATGATAAAATTTATTCCCTGGGGGTTGCACACTTCGGTAAGCGCAGGTATATCTTCCGTATAAAATCCGCTAAGCAGTAAAATACCTTTTTCATTTAGACTATTGGCATACATAGGTAGGTCTGCCATTAAAATATTCCTGTTAATATTGGCAATAATCACATCATAACTTGTGTCTCCCAATAAAGTTGCGTCGCCATGTTTTACCGTAATTTGAGGTGTATCATTGCGTTCTACGTTTTCTAATGCATTCTCATAGCACCAGCGGTCATTATCAATGGCATCTATTGTTTCTGCACCCCGCATCGCAGCGAGGATGGCCAGAATACCGGTGCCACAACCCATATCAAGAACCTTTTTATTCTGAAGGTCCAAGCGTAACAAATGCTTGATCATTAAATGTGTAGTAGCATGGTGACCGGTACCAAAAGACATTTTAGGTTCTATCACAATGTCATATTCCACATCTCTTTTGGGATGAAAAGGCGCGCGAACAGCACACTTTCCATCTACTTCTATAGGTTCAAAATTCCGCTCCCACTCCGCATTCCAATTAATGGGTTCTATTCTTGATTTGGTGTGTCTAATCTTAAACTCCAAATTCTGAAGGATCTGAATGTTATCCAACAAATTATCTTTGTCATTTGCTTCAATAATATAAGCCTGTAAGCCATTATCTGTTTCAGAAAAACTCTCGAATTCAAGTTCGCCAAGTTGTGCGATCAGAATATCCACTCCCGGCTGTAAAGGTTCGACGTTAAATGTATATTCTATGTAAACTTCTGCCATAGGTTAACCGTATTATTTTAAAAAAGTCTGTAACCTAAAATGAATTTACAATAGCCATAAAATCTTCGGCAACCAGAGAAGCTCCGCCTATAAGTCCACCATCTACATCCTCTTTAGAGAAGATTTCTTTGGCATTGGCAGGTTTTACACTACCGCCATAAAGTATACTTAGGGAGTCTGACACCTCTGCACCATACTCATGTTTTACCTCTTTACGTATAAAAGCATGCATTTCCTGAACCTGTTCAGCAGTTGCTGTTTCTCCCGTACCGATTGCCCAAACCGGTTCATAGGCCAGCACAATATTCTTCCAGGCGTCTGCTTCGAGATGATAAAGTGTATTCGCAATCTGCTTACCAACTACTTCAAAATGCTCACCATAATTACGATCTTTAAGCTCTTCCCCAAAACAGTAAATAATACGCATATTATTTTCAAGTGCCCTATTTACTTTTTCAGTCAATAAATTTTCATCTTCACAAAAAATGGCCCTGCGCTCACTATGCCCAAGTATGACGGTTGTTATTCCGATACTTTTTAACATTCCCGCAGAAATTTCCCCGGTATAAGCACCTTTATCAGCTTGATGCATGTTTTGTGCAGCAACCTCTATATCTGTATTTTTCAGAGCCTCAAAAGCACTGAACAAATTTGTGAAAGATGGAGCAATTATTACTTCTGCATCAGATGTTTTATTGATTTTTTTCAATCCAGATATAAGATCTTGAGTCTCATCAAGTCCAAAATTCATTTTCCAGTTGCCGGCTACTATGTTTTTTCTCATGGTTATATAGTTGAAATAATTTAGTTGGTTCTTTTTAGTTTATTGAATCTTTAGGCTCTATGCGGAATATAGTGGGTAATTAAGAATATTTAATCAGTTGTCAGGTCGATCGCAATCGAAACCCAATGATCTTTAGACTGGGCTCAAGTTGACATTTTCATTAAACAATATGTTATGTTCACCCACCACAAATCAAATGGAGCCAATCGTTATTGGGTTTTTTTTATCGAAAACAAGCCCTAAAAATAGCACAGAGAGGGCTATTTTACAAATTATAGGCGAACTTTAGGGTCTAACCAGCCATAAATAAGGTCTACCAGAATATTAATAAGGATAAACATAGTTGCAATTACAAGAACGGCACCGGTGATAATGGGAAGATCCAGCGTGTTTAGAGCATCTACAATTTCTTTGCCCAAACCGTTCCATCCAAAAATATATTCTACAAATACCGCTCCTGCCAGCATGGATGCAAACCATCCTGAAACCGCAGTAACTACTGGGTTCAAAGCATTTTTTAAAGCATGTCCCATAACAATCTGAAAAGAACTTAATCCTTTGGCGCGCGCTGTTCGTATGTAATCCTGATTGTAAACCTCAAGCAGTGAGTTACGCATAAGCTGAATAACGACTCCCAGCGGACGAATACCCAGAACTACTGCAGGTAGGATAATATTTTTCCATTGAATGTGAATGCCTTCGCCAAAATCATCCATAGCATAGAGACTACCCGTCATGTTGAGCCCTGTAAATTTATGCAGCACAAAACCGAAAAACCAGGCGAATAATATTGCGCTAAAAAAACTGGGAACGCTCATTCCCAACGTACTGAAAATCTGGATTGCTTTATCCAGCCAGGTATCTTGATAATTTGCCGAGATTATGCCTAAAATGATTCCAATAAGGATTGCGATTACAATGGCACTTACCGCAAGTACAAGTGTATTTGGCAACGTATCGCCTATAACCTGAGTGACCGGTTTGCCAGATTTCTGAAAAGATTCTCGTAAGTAAGGCGCTTTGAGCACTAAAATCTCCTTGCCAAAATCGGCTATTGGCGCGTACGTATATTTTCCATCCTCCAGAAAAGTATAGTCGCTCGCTACCGTACTATGTAGCGAAACGGGAGAAAGGTCATTGAGATAATAAAAATACTGGGTAAGAAGCGGTTTGTCAAAACCATATTTCTGTTTGATAATGGCGAGCTGTGCGGGATCCTCATTCTGGTCAAGCATCATACGCGCAGGATCACCGGGAAGTACGGTAAACAGAAAAAAAATGACTGTTACGACTCCAAAAAGTGTTAGCAATGCATAGCCCAATTTATACAACAGATTTTTCAGCACTTTTAAAGTTTTTCAATTTGAGCTATGGTCATTGCTGCATATTTATAATCCGACCCAATCAATTCTTTGGCATAATCGGCTATTTTTAGGGTAAAACCGGCGTTTTTCCGACGATAATTGACAGTATCGGGTTCCTTAATTGGCCAAATAAAAGTACCATGTTTTGAAGTGACCCAGGCTTGCGTACCATATACTTGTGGTTTGCCCTCCCTCATAAGATAACGGTCTTCCAATTCGGCCACCAGAGTGAACGGCAACTGCCCTTCCCTACCCGCTTTTTTAAGTACATCCAGGTATTGTGGGATTTGTTCTGGGTTGTGTTTAATGATTTCAAAAGCGACCAGATTAGTAGGCTCTCCCACAGTATCTTTCCCGGGATATCTGTTTTTATTAAGATATGAAGTCACAAGGTCCAGATTACTTGTCTCCAGCATATTCTCTCTAGTGACCCAATCTCCTTCGGATTCTTCTGCCCTAATACCCCATTGAAAAGCCCTTTGTTGCTTTTTTTTTCCACTTAGCTGCGCAAGTTCCCAATATTGATTATTTAGACGGGCGATTGTGTCCAGTTTGAATTTCATGGAAAGATCCAGATCTGGTTTGGCAGTTACCAAAGTTACCAAATCTATTTCATCCACATCGTTCCAGTGTTTTTTCTGCAAAATAGTGCCTTTGCGCAGTTTTACAATTCCAGGATTGCTGCGCACAATGGTTTTAAGGGTAGTGGCATCAGTTGCGTAAAATTCAAAGTTCAACTTTTGCTTGGTGATGAGATCTTGAGTTATATTTTCGCCAGAGGCGGAAAGTCCTATCACCTCATACCCTTTTTTTAGTGCATCATCAGTAAGTTTCTTGACATTGGGCCATCCGTTCCATTCGGTTTTTGAAATGTCGTAGGCCACAATGACCAAAAGATTTTCGGTATTTAAAAATTGTTCCGTATAATCCTCCCCGTTTTTTTCGATACTAAAATCGTGGATGGGCGGCAGATATCCCGGTTGGATCATTTCAGTTTCAACACCTATAAATTCCCCGTCACTTTGAGGATAATCGCCGGTTGTTGTGATTATTTTTTCTTCGCCGTTTTCCTTAAATTTCCAATTATATTCATAAACAGCTTCTTGCGCACCTTCGGGAACCTGCATCCCTTCTTCAATATTTGCGCCTACATGATACGCTCTAAAATCAATAGCCGGAAGGTGCATTAGCACATAATAACCAAAAATAAGGCAAGCGACAAAGGAACCAAAAATGACAATTGTACGTCCAAAACGGGTAAAAAATGGCTGTAAATAGCGCTGACCAACGATTAAAATCATGATCATCACCAGTAATACTACATCTTTAGAAAACGATTGCCATGGCGTTAATGGCAGCGCGTCGCCAAAACAACCGCAATCCGTAACTTTATTATAATAGGCCGAATAGAAAGTAAGAAACGTAAAAAACAAGATCATGGCCAGCAATAGACCCAGCGTGGCTTTTTTGTAATACCCAATGATCAGCGCAATACCCAGCACCAGCTCTATGATCACAAGAATAACCGCAATACCAAGTGCGTACGGACTCAAAAAGTCGAGGTCCAATACACCAGGACTGAAATACTCCTGCAATTTATAGGAAAATCCAACCGGGTCATTCAATTTTATGAACCCGGAGATAATAAATAGAATCCCAACTACTATTCTTAAAACATTGACTAGTATTTTCAAAAAACGATCGATTTTAGTGGAAAAACAGCCATTTTTGAACTGTTTTTCCTGATTTTACTTTTTAACTCCTTACTCTTTTTACCTTATACTTTTCTACTCTTTACTCAATACTCTCTTATTCTGAACTCTTTAATCAATATTCATTACATTATACTTAATACATAATACTCCATACTTTCTCTATCTACTCTCCTCTTTTAAGATAAGCGCGAAGATCGCATAGTTGATCATATCTTGATAATTGGCATCAATACCTTCAGAGACCAACGTTTTGCCAGCATTGTTTTCAATCTGTTTTACGCGCAGTAACTTCTGCAAAATCAAATCTGTAAGCGAACTGATTCGCATTTCACGCCAGGCCTCACCATAATCATGGTTTTTATTTTCCATGAGGGCTTTGGTCGCGTGTACGTTTTGATCATAAATCTTCAGCGATTCTTCCAGATCGAGATCGGGCTGCTTGGCAATGCCTTTTTCCAGCTGAATGAGCGCCATGAGACAGTAATTGATAATACCTATAAATTCCGGCACATCGCCTTCCGCAACGCGCTGCTCTGCGTTTTGCTGCAAGCTACGTATGCGCTGGGCTTTTATAAAAATCTGATCTGTAAGAGATGGCAGTCTCAAAATACGCCATGCGCTCCCATAATCTTCCATTTTCTGGACAAAAAGCGCCCGACAGATGGCAATTACTTCGTCATATTGTTTACTGGTCTGGCTCATTAATGCGTATGAATTTGCGTAAATTTCGCCTAAAATAACCGAAGTACCCAATTTAGTCAAAAATCCTCTTCTTTAATGAAAAGCATTACTTGTAAAGGCCAATTAATCTCGCTGGAAACACCCGTAATTATGGGAATTCTTAACCTCACACCTGATTCTTTTTACGACGGTGGTAAATACCGAGATGAAAATGCCGTTCTAGAACAGGCAGCACTCATGAATTCTGAAGGTGTAATTATTATAGACCTTGGCGCTTATAGTTCACGCCCCGGCGCAGATCACATTACCGAAGAGGAAGAACTCGACCGTTTGTTACCGATCATCGAGCTTTTGTTGAAGCATTTCCCAAAGTTGCTGCTTTCCATAGATACTTTTCGGGCAAATGTTGCGCGACGTGCTATTGCGGCTGGGGCGGCACTTATTAACGACATTTCCGCAGGTAAAATGGATGAAAACATGCTTCCTACAATAGCAGAACTGCAAGTGCCCTACATTATGATGCACATGCGAGGTACGCCGCAGACCATGAAAACCCTTACGCATTATGACGATCTTGTTAAAGAATTACTTTTTTACTTTAGCGAGCGCGTTGCGCGTGCACGTGCGCTGGGAATTAATGATCTGATCATCGATCCAGGATTTGGCTTTGCCAAAACAATTGAGCAGAATTTTGAACTGCTTAATAAATTGGAGTTGTTCAAAATTTTAGACCTTCCCCTACTTACAGGGCTCTCCCGAAAATCGATCATTTACAAAACATTAAACCTAGAACCGAAAGAAGCACTTAACGGTACCACGGTTCTAAATACTATTGCTATAATGAAAGGCGCCTCTATACTTCGCGTTCATGATGTAAAACCGGCTATGGAGGCCATAAAACTGCTTAATAAATTACCAAAATAACGTATTCTTAGATCATTTTTTTCTTTTGATTATCTTCGCGCTTTTAAACATACTTTATGGGCATACTTTATATTTTATTGGGACTTGTACTTTTAGTTGTTGGCGGCGATTTTTTAGTGCGTTCTGCAGTTGGGCTTTCCTTCAGATTTAACCTTTCAAAAATGCTCGTGGGTCTTACCGTGGTATCTTTTGCCACCTCCGCCCCAGAATTATTGGTGAGTTTGCAAGCGGCATTAAATGGTCTCTCAGATATTGCATTGGGCAACGTGATAGGCAGCAACATTGCAAACTTGGGGCTCGTGCTTGGTTTAACAGCGCTACTGGGCAGTCTTGAAGTTGACCGGGATTTTTTTCTATTCAACTGGCCGGTGATGGTCTTATTTTCAATGGCTCTTTATCTGGCGCTGCTCAATGATGGCATCCTCAGTCGTATAGAGGGAATCGGTTTCTTTCTAGGGCTCATTCTGTACCTTATCCTATTGATACGAAGAACAAGAATAAACAGCAAAACTGAAAAAATATCGGATGAAATTGTCGCGACGGGACAGCCTCAAACTTCTTATTTCAGAATTATCCTTTGGTTTCTTATAGGCGCCGCGGGACTTTATTTTGGCTCCGAACTGGTCGTTTCTGGTGCTACAACGCTTGCAGTCATGCTGGGTGTGGGAGATTATGCGATCGCAATCACCGTACTGGCTATAGGAACTAGCATTCCTGAACTGGCGGCATCGGTAATGGCAGTGATTAAAAAGGAAAAAGCCCTTTCTCTAGGTAATTTAATAGGATCAAATATCTTCAATATTGCTTCGGTACTGGGACTTACGGCCATCATCACGCCCATCGATGTAGTCGATCCACTTATACTTTCTAGTACAATTTTCTGGTTGCTGGGATTTGCTATTATTTTACTTCCCCTGGCTTTTATCAAACCTTTTAAAACATTCAACAGATGGAAAGGCCTTCTTCTAATTGGCCTCTACTTTATATTCATAACCTTTACGGTTTTAGTATAACGTTCAAATTTTCGGTTGGTTTTAGTAATTTTTGACTGATTTTAGCAGTTTTATGACCAAAATCACCGGTTTTCTATTTGTTTTCTCTTACATATTTCGGCGAAGCAAAAAAAAGTCCGCTTCATTAAGAAGCGGACTTATATCAAATTCCTTAAAGGAAAAATCTATAGCTTATATTTCAACAGATTTAACTGTTTTTACGATCCTGCCTGCGATTTTATACGGGTCACCGTTAGAAGCTGGTCGGCGGTCTTCCAACCATCCTTTCCAACCTTTTTCAACCGTAATGATTGGGATGCGAATAGAGGCGCCACGGTCTGAAATACCATATGAAAAATCATGTATTGATGCAGTCTCATGCTTGCCGGTAAGGCGCTGGTCGTTAAACTCACCATAAACCTCAATATGTTCTTCCACAACTGGACGGAATGCTTCACAGATTTTCATATATGTTTCCTTATCACCGCAAGTACGCAGCAGGGAGTTTGAAAAGTTGGCGTGCATCCCAGAACCGTTCCAATCCCCTTTTATGGGTTTGGGGTGAAATTCTATATACCAGCCATATCTTTCGGTTAGACGTTCCAATAAATAACGGGCGACCCACATTTCATCACCGGCCTTCTGGGCTCCTTTGGCGAAAAGCTGAAATTCCCACTGCCCACTTGCAACTTCTTGATTGATTCCCTCAAAATTTAGTCCGGCCTCTATACAGAGATCTGCGTGCTCTTCGACAAAACGACGTCCATGGGTGTTTTTTCCCCCAACTGAACAATAGTACATTCCCTGTGGACCAGGATATCCACCCACAGGAAAACCTAACGGAAGTTGCGTCTTTTTGTCCATTATAAAATATTCCTGCTCAAAACCAAACCAGAAATCATCATCTGCATCATCTATGGCCGCGCGCCCGTTAGAAGAATGTGGCGTCCTATCTGGATTCAAAACTTCATTCATTACCAAATATCCGTTTTTACGCGCTGGATCTGGATAAATGGCAACTGGTTTGAGAAGACAGTCGGAACTTCCACCTTCTGCTTGTCGAGTTGATGAACCATCAAAAGACCAGATGGGGCAGTCTTCAAGTTTGCCGCTAAAGTCTTCCTCAACCTTTGTTTTGCTCCTTAAGTTGGCTGTAGGTTCATATCCATCCAACCATAAGTATTCTAATTTTGATTTCACTGGTTTGGCCATAAGAGTATAAATTGTTTTGTTTTTGTTTACTTAAAAGACAAATATAATAATTTTTATTTATTTACCCCTTCGAAATTAGGGGCTTATCATTTTAAAAAAATTATATTTATCTAATGAACCTACAATAGCTAGGGGCTAAATATAATATTGATTATTTTTACCGTTAATTTTTTACATATTCTCGAAAATAAATTCATATGTCAACAATTCGTTATAAATCTGTGTTAGAAGCTCGGTCACATAAACCGCTATATTTTCAAGATCACGAAAAAAAATCAAATTATTTTGCAAGTAAGGTTTTTAACACCAATGCCATGCGCCAGTTTTTACCGCTGGAAGCCTTACGAGCCGTGGAAGAAGCCATTTCAAAAGGATCAAAAATAGATCGAAAAATAGCTGATGGCACCGCCGCGGCAATGAAGCAGTGGGCAATAAGCAAAGGAGCGACGCATTACACCCACTGGTTTCAACCCCTTACCGGTTCTACCGCCGAAAAGCACGACGCTTTTTTTGACCTCATGCCAGACGGTACTGGCATAGAGAAATTTGACGGTGGGCAGCTCGTACAGCAGGAACCTGACGCGTCGTCTTTTCCGCACGGCGGCATCCGCAACACCTTTGAAGCGCGTGGCTACACTGCCTGGGATCCTACTTCACCAGCTTTTATATTAGGCACCACACTTTGTATTCCCACCGTCTTCGTATCCTATACTGGTGAAGCGCTTGACAATAAAACACCTTTATTACGCGTCTTGAATGTTCTTGACGAGGCGGCTACTCAAGTGGCCAATTATTTCGACAAATCAGTCAATAAAGTAACCGCGACGCTGGGCTGGGAACAGGAATATTTTTTGATTGATGCCTCACTCGCTGCTTCGCGACCTGATATTAGCCAGACCGGGCGCGCGCTGTTGGGCCATTCATCGGCAAAGGGTCAACAGCTTGATGATCATTACTTTGGCAGCATTCCCTCACGTGTTTTTCAATATATGCGTGAGTTGGAATATGAATGTATTGTACTGGGAATTCCCGTCAAAACGCGTCATAATGAGGTCGCACCAAACCAATTTGAGCTTGCACCGGTTTTTGAAGAGGCAAATCTCGCCGTAGATCATAATTCACTACTTATGGATCTAATGGAAAAAGTGGCCGAAAAACACAATTTAAAAGTACTTTTTCACGAAAAACCATTTGCCGGTATTAATGGCAGCGGCAAACATAATAACTGGTCACTAGCGACCGATACGGGAACAAATCTCTTAAGCCCAGGAACTACACCCACTAAAAACCTTCAGTTTCTGACCTTTTTTATCAATACCATAAAAGCGGTTCACGATCATGAAGAACTGCTACGCGCTTCCGTCGCTTCCGCGGGAAATGATTTTCGACTTGGGGCAAGTGAAGCACCGCCTTCCATAATTTCTATATTTATAGGAAAACAACTTACGCAAGTACTCGACGAACTTGAAAAAGTGACCACTGGTAAACTTTCACCGCAAGAGAAAACAGATCTGAAACTCAATGTGGTGGGCAAAATCCCTGAGATTTTACAAGACAATACAGACCGAAATCGCACGTCCCCTTTTGCCTTTACAGGTAATAAATTTGAGTTCCGAGCGGTAGGTTCAACAGCAAATTGCGCCAAACCTATGACTGTTCTCAATGCGATCGTGGCCAACCAACTTATTCAGTTTAAGACGGAAGTGGATAAACTTATTGACAAAAAAGGACTTAAAAAGGATGAGGCTATTTTTAATACGTTGCGCGAATATATCAAGTCTTCAAAAAAGATTCGATTTGAGGGCGACGGGTATAGCGAGGCTTGGCAGCAAGAGGCCGCAAAGCGAAAATTAAGCAACAACAAAACCACGCCCGATGCCATAAAAATTCAGATCGATCCGAAAACGATCAAACTTTATGAAAAATTGGGCGTAATGAACGCCACCGAAATCAAGGCACGTCAGGAAATTGAACTGGAAGAATATATCAAGCGACTACAAATTGAAAGCCGCGTTCTGGGCGATATCGCGCGCAACCATGTAATCCCAACCGCTATTCGTTATCAGAATATTCTCATCAAAAATGTAAAGGGACTTCAGGATATTTACCAGAAGGATTATAAACCCTTAGCGATTGAACAATTGAAACTTATAGAGGCTATCTCCAATCATATAAGCGCTATAAACACCGGTATTACAGAAATGATCGAGGCTAGAAAAAATGCAAATAAACAGGAGATCAATGCGCGCGCGGAAGCTTATACCCACAAGGTCAAACCCTATTTTGAAACCTTGCGCTACAACTGTGATAAATTGGAACTTCTTGTAGAAGACAAACTCTGGCCACTTACTAAAAGTAGGGAATTGCTATTTTTTAGGTAAATTCTCCCTGAATTTTGATGCTCTGAAAGGGAGGTAGAACTCCATTGACAAATATAGCAGGACGTAGAATGGAAATACACATCAAAAAACGCCCAATAATTGCAGATTTAAAGCAATTATTGGGCGTTTTTCATTGAATTTATCCGAATTTTCCACTAATTTTTAGTTGAAAATTCAGCAAATTTTTATCCAAATGCAGATGCAACCGCTCCAGCATCCACTCGGTAATTACTACCGTTAACAAAACTAGCCTGATCAGAACATAAGAAAGCAATCACAGCGGCAACTTCTTCCGGTTGGCCACGGCGTTGTACTTCCAGATGTGGACGTTTATTCTTCAAAAACCATTTCACCGCTTCTTCTTCGGAAACGCCTTTTTCTTTAGCCAGATCTTCCATCATGGCGTTGGTCATGGGAGTTTCAATAAATGCCGGTGATACAGTGTTGACCAAAATATTTTCCTTTCCATAAATACGCGATAGGCATTTTGAAAAATTGATGATTGCGGCCTTACAAGCATTATACGGACTTTCCTCATCATACGGCTGCATTGCATTTTCTGAAGAGATCATCACAATCCTACCCCAGTTTTTACCTTGCATTTGTGGGACAAAAGCACGAGCTAAACGTACCGCTCCCATAAGGTCTATTTGTATGGTTTTCATCCAGTCGTCATCTGTCAAAGTTAGAAAATCTCCTGCTGCACCGCGTGCTCCGGCGGCATTTACGAGAATATCTATTCCGCCATACTCCTTTTTGATCTTCTCTGCCATAGCTACAACTGCTTTATCGTCGATAAGATCTGCTGCAATACCAAAAAGATTGTCTGTCTTGATTTCTTTTTTGAAATTTTCAATGACCTCGTCTAAATCACTTTGCTTCAGATCGCTTAAGATAACCTTCGCACCTTCGGCAATTAATATTTTTGCTGTTTCTAAGCCTATCCCAGAGTCTCCACCGGTAATAAGCGCTACTTTGTCCTTAATCTTTAAATCCATTTCTCTTTATCTTTTAATTTTCTTTTAAATATGGGCAGTCAATTACCCGCAATTTTTATTAAATGTACAATATAAGAACCCCGTGATTTAATTTTTATAACTACGTTAACGGCTTGCGCTTCACGATGCAAGGATTTTATCTCGATCTGAGACATTTGATAAGCATATGCTAAAAACTGCTCCTTTATCGATGGATAGTGTAATTTTAATACGCTTTAAAAGAATTAAATAAACGCTCATTTTAGTATGAAAAACGAAGAAAACACAATATATATCCGCATAGGAACTGGCAAAATGAACCTTGTTTTTGTTCATTATTTTGGTGGTGATGCCAACAGTTGGCAGTGGATGGCAGCGCATTTAAAAGAGGATTTTACCTGTTATTTGCTCAATCTTCCCGGTTTTGGTAATACCGCTCCGCTGGAAACAAAAACAATAAAAAATTTTGCCGAATACCTCAATCAATGGATAACCAATTTAAACCTTGATAATTATATACTTTGCGGACATTCCATGGGTGCGAAAATAGTGGCGTATGCCGCGGCAAGTGCAACAACGCCCCCAGAACATCTCATTCTTATAGCCCCTTCGCCACCTACAGTGGAAAAAATGCCTTCCGAAGAAAAAAAGCGCATGCTAAAGCACCCAGATCGCACCGAAGCAATCAACACCGTAAATGGCGCAACGGTACAAAAGTTAGATACCGAAAAGTTTCAGCACGCGATTGATTCTCAACTCGCCATTGACGACGCAACCTGGGACTGGTGGCTGGAGCGTGGAATGGAAAATGACGTTTCGGCCCATATCAAAACTGGGCAAGTGCCCACAACTATTATCTGCTCACAAGATGATCCCGTAATTCCGATGCAATGGATTGAGGAAGAAGTAAAACCCTATTTTAAAAACCCAGAAGTTATCGTGTGGAAAAATTTGGGTCATTTAATCCCGATGGAAGCACCCGAAAAACTGGCAGAAGCCCTTCAGAAACTACTTAAATAGAGCAATAATTGGCTAAAAAACATAGAAAAAGCCCGACAAATCAACTATTTATCGGGCTTTTTCTATGTTTTCATTCAGGATTTACTCTGCTTCCTCCATTGTGGCGGTAACGCCTGCGGAAAGCTTTTTATAAACCCCTTTTTCAAGCCGCTCCCTAATTGTTGAGAACGCCACAAGAGTTTCTTCAACATCCTGTAAGGTATGTGTAGCCGTTGGGATCATACGTAAAAGGATCAATCCTTTAGGTATTACCGGATACACTACAATAGAGCAGAATATGCCGTGATTTTCACGCAAATCCTTCACTAATGCCATTGCTTCAGGAATACTTCCCTTAAGATAAACCGGGGTTACACAACTCTGCGTGGTTCCGATGTCAAAGCCACGTTTTGTGAGTCCGCCTTGAAGTGCATTTACATTTTCCCATAACTTTTCGCGAAGCTCTGGCATAGTGCGCAACATATCTAAACGTTTTAAAGCACCAACCACAAGCTGCATCTGCAATGATTTGGCAAACATCTGCGAACGCAAGTTATATTTCAGGTAATCGATGATTTCCTGATCTGCTGCGATAAAAGCACCAGTACTCGCCATAGATTTAGCAAAAGTCGCAAAATATACATCAATTTTGTTTTGAACGCCCTGCTCTTCACCAGCTCCTGCGCCAGTAGCGCCCAAAGTGCCAAAACCGTGCGCATCATCAACAAAGAGACGGAAGTTATACTTTTCTTTAAGGTCTGTAATTTCTTTTAGTTTCCCTTGCTCACCACGCATACCAAAAACACCTTCGGAAATCACAAGGATTCCACCACCGGTTTGTTCGGCGAGTTTTGTGGCGCGCTGTAGGTTTTTTTCTATACTTTCAATATCGTTGTGCTTATAGGTAAAACGCTTGCCCATATGTAGACGAACTCCGTCAATAATACACGCGTGCGCATCCATATCATAAACGATGATGTCATCTTTTGAAACCAGTGCATCTACGGTTGAAACCATACCCTGATAACCAAAATTCAACAAATAAGCGGCTTCTTTATCTACAAAGTGTGCAAGTTCTTTCTCCAATTGCTCGTGCAGTTCTGTGTGACCGCTCATCATTCGCGCACCCATGGGATACGCAGAACCGTAATCTTTTGCGCCCTCAGCGTCAATTTTGCGGACCTCTGGGTGATTTGCTAGACCTAAATAATCATTGATACTCCAAGTGATTACTTCTTTCCCGCGGAATTTCATTCGGTTGGATATTGGACCTTCCAATTTTGGAAAAACAAAATATCCTTCCGCTTGCGCTGCCCATTTCCCTAAAGGACCTTTATCCTTATAAATCTTGTCAAATAAATCTCTCATACATTTAATTTCAATCTGCACAAAATTA
>JBBPYO010000245.1:0-3396 GCA_038199845.1 Flavobacteriales bacterium | reverse complement strand
CGTTTTTTGGATATGGTCTGAGCTGTATTTTCAGTAAAAATATGCAAGAGGAATTTATACGCTGCGGGCTTGCGAACTGGCGAGTTTTGACCGGTATTTTACAGCTCGTTGGAGCTCTTGGGTTAGGTTTCGGAATATACTATAGCAGTATTGGAGCCTTAGCTTCTTTAGGTTTGGCAATATTAATGTTAATGGGTTTTATAACGCGGTTGCGCATTAATGATGGTATACTGCAAGCAGCGCCTTCTTTGTTATTAATGTTTTTAAATATGTATTTATGCTATTACAATTACATGTTATTATAAAAAACTTAAAACATTAAAAACACAAAGAAATAAACTTATCATTTCTATGGAAAAAAAAATTGCAAAAAACGTACTGGGAACCGAATTGAAATCCTGCTGTAACGATCCCTTGACCGGTTACTTTAGGGATGGTTACTGCCGCACCGATGAAACTGACAGTGGCACACACGTGCTTTGCGCAATAATGACTCAGGAATTTTTGAATTATTCCGCTTCGCGTGGAAATGATCTAATAACGCCCAGACCACAATGGAACTTTCCAGGATTAAAACCAGGAGATAAATGGTGTCTTTGTGTGAGTCGTTGGCTAGAAGCTGTAGATGCCGACAAAGCGCCCAAAATTCTGATGAGCTGCAGTCATGAGCGCGCGCTTGAATACACATCTTTAGAGCTGCTCAAAAAATATGAAGTATGAAATGTTCTGGACACAAAAAAACCTTATAGTATCCTAAATAAGAGAACTATAAGGCTATTTGTTTATAAAATATTATTTTAACTCGCTATCGCATTAGCTTGCTGCTCTGTAAATTCCTTTTTAGAAACAGCCTGCGTATTTTTTAATGTAGCGTCTAAGAAATTCAAGGTTGTGCCTTTTAGGAAACAATCCATTTCAAAGATATCGTTAACTTCTTTATGCGAAATCTTAGCATCTCCTTTGACCAGAATTTTTATTCCTTTTTCAAGTTTTTTTACAACTGAAACTGGCTCTTCATCGTATTGCAATGAAACTGACCATTTTGTATTGATTTGTTTGAGCACACCACGTTCATCTTTGAACTCATCTTGATTTGTCATCATAAATGTTACTAAGTAACCTTGATCACCCATCTTCAACTGAGCGGGAGTGTTGACTGTTCCGGAAACAAAAACTGTATTCATAATTCAAAAATTTGGGGTGAATAAATCTTGCTTGAATAGTCAATTACAATTAACTACAAAGCGAATATCGTAGTTTAATTCTTACAAACCAAAATTTAAAATATAATTTTCATACTTAATTTACAATCTATTGATATACAAGCGTTTATACCAATAAAAAAAATTACATTAAGATAAAATTATATTAATTATTGCCAAAGTAAGTTAATTTTAGACCTTCAAAATTGCGATATCCTATTAACTATGGTCAATATACACAAAATATCGTTTAAACGCAAATAATTAAATTATTTTACTTGAATTAGCGAAATTTAAGAAAGTTATTGCACAAATTCCTACAATCTGAGTTGATTTATAGGCAATTCATCTGTAATAGGATTCCAAAACTAGTATATATTTCTTTAATTAATAGGGATGAAAAGCACTATTTGACGATCAAAAATTTATTTCTTGTTTCTTCGGTTGTAATTTTTATCTCCCCTTGTTTTTGGCTTTTTATATTTCTTAGCTATTTCTCTTCGGTAGGAACCACCTTGATTAGTTTTACTATTTTTTTCGTTTTTCTCATGAAAACTAGCGCCCTTTTCATCATCTATTTTGTGCGGGTTATTAATCTCAGTGATCTCAGGTCGTTCTTCAGGCGCGAGACGGGTGGAAAATTCAACAGCTTCCGGAAGTTCGTTAACCTCAATTGTTGCTTGCATTAATTCTTCTATCGCCTCTTTTGCTTCCTGTTCTTTAGGTGTAAAAAAGAGCAACGAGTGGCCTTGTTTTTCTGCCCTGCCGGTACGCCCTATGCGGTGCATATAATTCTCGGGGAAGTTGGGAACGTCAAAGTTAATGACATGGCTCACCTGATCAAGATCGACCCCGCGTGCCATTACATCAGTCGCAATAAGGATTTTTGTTTTTCCTTCTTCAAAATATTTTATGGCCTGCATACGGTAATTTTGGCTCTTATTAGAATGAATAACGTCCATTTGTCGAACCATTTTTTCCAATAATGCCTTGTGCAGCCGTTCCACACTTTTTTTGTTCGAAACGAAAATAAGCACTTTTACATAGCTTTTTTCGGTCTCCAATAAATGGGCGATCAGGTTGGCCTTTGTATAGAAATTTGGAACTGGGTATGCTTGCTGGTCAATGTTATCTAACGGAGTACCGCTCATAGCGACCGTGATACGCTCTGGCGCCGTAAAAAAGACTTCCATAAGCTCAGAAACGTCATCAGTCATCGTTGCCGAAAAAAGAATGTTCTGCCGCCGCTTTGGAAGCATATCCAGAATATTCGTCAGTTGATGCCTAAAACCCAGATCGAGCATTACATCCACCTCATCAATTACCAGATGCTTGATGGATTTTAACTGTACCGTACGGCTCAAAATCAGATCGTTTAACCGCCCGGGCGTACCTACTAAAATGTCAAGTCCCTGAGCAACCGCTTCTCTTTGTCTATTGATATTGACCCCGCCAAAAACACCGGTAACCCGAACGCTAAGATATTTGGCAAAATCGTTAATGTTCTCGACCAACTGCAGTACCAGTTCGCGCGTGGGAACCAATATCAAAATCCGGGGATTCTCCTGTTTTGAGAATTCTAAACTCTCCAGCAAGGGCAGCATGTAAGCAAAGGTTTTACCAGTTCCCGTTTGTGCGATTCCCACCACATCCCTACCCGAACGAATCACCGGAAATGCCTCCTTTTGTATCTGCGTAGGCTTTTTAAAACCCAGATCATCAATGGCATAATGCAACTGTTTGGATATTTTAAAATTATCAAAGTTTTCTTCCATGGGGATTAAGGATAATGGTTAATTTGGTTTGGGATTCGGGGGAAATTATGAATTACTAAAAGTTACAGACTTAATTATTTAGCGTCTAAGCCTATTAAGCTTCTAGCGCTAAACGTTCTCGAGAAACGCTTCTGTTGTTACGCAATACATTCTACAGTATACAAAATACTTTATACTGCTTTGCTGTTCAGTAAAAACTCCTTGCTACCGCACCGGAATATCTTTCAAAACCTCCTGTACAAAGTTCCAAAATTTCTGAAGGGATGAAATACTGGCGCGCTCATCTGGCGAATGCGCTCCGCGAATGGTTGGACCAAAAGAAATCATATCCATTTCAGGATAATTCTGACCAAGAATTCCGCATTCTAGTCCGGCGTGGCAGGCGGCGACTTCCGCATCCTCATTATTCAACTCTTTAT
>JBBPYO010000244.1:0-2770 GCA_038199845.1 Flavobacteriales bacterium | reverse complement strand
TCTACTTTTTTGGGTAAAAAATGGGTGTTTTTAGGCGTTTTTCAGGTTATAATTGCTGTTTTTTCAGGGCATGAAAGTTACGGGCAAGAGGTTATTTCGCTTCGCGGAAAAATAGTAAATGATAGTTTGGAAGATTCCTACCTGCATATCATGAACATGGATTTGCTGCGCGGAACCATAACCAATGCAGATGGCGCGTTTACCATTCCGGCACGTGTAAACGATACGTTGTACATTTCCGCAGTGCAGTTTGAAGATCAAAAAATTGTGGTGACGCAGGATATTTTCGAACAAAAAATCTTGATTATTGCCCTAAAAACGGCAATTAATGAACTAAAAACAGTCAATATTAGTAATGTGGGACTTTCAGGAAGATTAGATCAAGATGTTGATAATGTAAATCTAACTCCCTATTTTGACCAGACCGATGTAGGTTTTGCGCCCACGGCGGAAAAAAGAAGTAGCGAACTGCGGACGCTGCAAGGTGCCAGCCACTTTGACTTGGGCGGACTTATAAGCCTTCTGAGCGGCCAGAAAAAAATGTTGAAAAAAATATATAAAATCTCCGTTATGGAAGGTCGCGTAAAAACAGCGCAGACCATATTTCAAAATAGTTTTTACGGTGAAGAACTAAAGTTGCCGGAAGCATTAATAGATGAATTTTGCTATTTTGTATATGAAAATAATGAAAAAAACCTGTTGTTGGCAAAAAACGCAAATCCGCTGAAACTGGTGGAATTTCTAACTCAGGAAGTTGACGGCTTTAAGGCGCATAAAAAAATAACGGACTAAAATCTCCCTATTTTCGGAATGGCATTTGCACAATGCACAATATCTTTACTAAAGACCTACTTTTTTTATGAAAAAATCTTATATACTTTTACTGCTCGTGGCCGTAATGGCGACTTCTGTGGCGTGGCATAAATTTTACCTGAGCGTGACCCAGATAGATTACATTCAAAAAGAACACAGCATTCAAGTTACGACCCGTTTGTTTTATGACGATTTGCAAAAAGCACTTCAGGAGCGCTATGACAGCGGTATACGGGTTGAGAAAAGCTACGATCAGACAAAATTGAATATGTATATTGATAAATACATTCAGCAAAAACTTGAAATAAAAGTGAATGGCAACCTCGTTAAGCTGCATTATTTGGGTCATAAAGATGAAAACGATTATGTGGTGTGTTTTATCGAAATAAGCGATATAGACACCATAAAAAGCCTTGAGATTGAAAACACCTTGCTTATGGACGTTTTTCCGGAGCATAAAAATGTGGTTCACATGCAGTTGGGCGAAACCCATAAAAGTTTTATGCTAACTTCAGAAAAGGATAGCGCGGTGTTAAATACCACGGAATAACCTGAATGAATCAGGCTTTTCAATACATTTAGCAATTATTTAAATTAATCAAGATTTATGAAATATATTAAATTACCATTAATGGCCATGCTGTTGTTTTTTACCTTCTCTGTTTTCGCGCAGGAAGAGCAGCAACAGCCTAAAGAAAAGCAAGCTGGCCATACCAATCTGAATAAGTTCCGGCAGCTCAGCGATGAGTTTGCAACACCAAATATATACCGGACCGCTTCTGGTGCTCCAGGGCCTAATTATTACCAGAATATGGCAGATTATAAAATTCAGGTTGAACTGGACGATAAAAATCAAACCATTACCGGTTCTGAAACGATTACGTATAAGAACAATTCTCCAGACGAATTAACGTATTTGTGGTTGCAGCTCGATCAGAATATCCGCAAGAAGGATTCTCCCGCAAGAGATAAGGATGCCAGCGAGATGGATGAAGTGATACCCACCCAGAGTTTTGTATCTACATATATGACAGAACCCTTTGACGGCGGTTTTAATATAAAATCGGTCACAAAGGATGGAAAACCGCTCAAATACACGATAAATTTCACGATGATGCGAGTGGACTTGCCCGAGCCGCTAAAGGCTGGAGAGGCGTTTGAGTTCTCTGTTTCCTGGGATACCAATATCGTAGAGCACACCGTAGACCGCGCGCGTTCTGGTTATGAAAGTTTTCCAGACGGAAATAAAAATTATGTTATCGCTCAGTTTTTTCCCAGGATGTGCGTGTATAATGATGTAGAAGGATGGCAGAATTACCAATTTTGGGGCAATGGCGAGTTTGCGCTTCCCTTTGGTGATTATGAGGTGGATATTACCGTTCCCGCAGATCATTTACTTGACGGTACCGGTGATCTTGTGAATCGTAAAGACGTGTATTCTAAAGAGATGATAGACCGATGGGAAAAAGCCAAAAAGTCTTATGACAAACCGGTGATCATCAGAACTCAGGCTGAAGCTGAAATAAATGAAAAAGGTTTTAGCGACCAGAAAAAGACCTGGAAGCTTCGGGCCAAAAATGTACGTGATTTTGCTTTTACCACCAGCCGTAAATATATTATGGACGCCCAGGCGGTAAAATTCCCTGAGCATGATGTAATGGCGATTTCCATTTATCCAAAGGAAGGAAATCCGTTATGGGAACAATATTCAACAAAAGCAGTTGTACAGACTTTGAATTCGTACAGTAGGATGACCTTTGATTATCCTTATCCAAAAGCGATTTCGGTCAATGCAAAAAATCAGGGAATGGAATATCCCATGATCTGCTGGAATTACGGCCGTCCTGATGAGAATGGCGCGGTTTCAGATCGCGTAAAATTCGGTATGATCAGTGTGATTATTCACGAAGTGGGACATAATTTCTTTCCTATGATTGTAAACAGTGACGAGCGCCAG
>JBBPYO010000243.1:0-2584 GCA_038199845.1 Flavobacteriales bacterium | reverse complement strand
GCACCTTGTAAAATAACCTTTACGATTTTAGTCTCTGGGTCATAATGCTTAAATAGAATATTGCCGCCGTCACTTGCAACGGCAGGTTTTACGTATTCTTCTATGATATTTACAATCTCTTTTGAAGTGTCATCGAGCTGCTCATAATCCTCTTCTTTCTGGCTTTCGGCCTGTTTTGGGGTCTGTACCAGATTGTCGGAAACGATATCTTTCCCATCTGCTATATAGTTTTTGATAAACTCGCGTACTTCCTGAAAGACTTCATCCCATTCTATAATGTCAAATTTCTGAATACTCACGTAGTTTTCAGCTAGAAAAATTTCTTTTACAAAAGGAAAATTAAAGAGAGCTTTTGGCAATGGTGCATTCTTGGCATCTTCAATGTTCTTGAATTCAAGAGAAGTAGTGACAATTTTTTTATTGGTCACAAACTTAAGCACGCCAGGGTTTGGTGTACTTTCGGCATAAACGGTGATTGGAATTTTCTTTGCAGTGGTTTCTGTAATCACAACTACACCATTGTCATTGAGAAAGTCTTCAATCTGTTTTGAAAGTTCATCTTGAATATCTATCCAGTCTACAATATTATATTTTTCGACCGCGATAAAATTTTGTGCGATATATACCGTTTTCACAAACGGCAGGTAAAATAACTGCTGGGCCAATGGCGAGTTGGCCGCTTCATCAATATTTTTGAATTCAAAGCTCTCGTGTTTGACCAGAAAAGAATCAGCCTCAAATTTTTTGATGGCATCATTGGAAGTGGAGGCTATGGATATGTTGAATGTACTCATGGTTTTCAATTTTGGCAAATTTAGGCAAAAGAACGCGCACTATGTTTGATAATATGATTTATCGCCGCTTAAACTGACTGAATTTATTTAGTTTTACAGCTTTGTAAGAATCAACGCGAAAAAGCGTGGATGATGTTGAACTTTAATGCTTTAACGCGTATATTTTGAAAAAAATTATTTTTGTATTCTTTATATTATTAGCTGCTGTTGGGCGTGCACAAGAGGGAATCCCGGTATATTCAGATTATTTGTCTGATAATCTTTATCTTTTGCACCCTTCAATGGCCGGGGCAGCAAATGCCAGCCAGATCCGCCTTACCGCAAGGCAGCAATGGTTTGACGTGGATGATGCGCCCAACTTACAAACGCTGAGTATAAACGGTCGCGTGGGAGAAAAAGTAGGACTTGGTGCGATCGTTTTTGCAGATCAGAACGGGTATTTTTCTCAAGCCGGTTTCTATGGAAGTTTTGCATATCATATTTTAATGTCACGTAATTATATTGATCTTAACCAACTTTCTTTTGGAGTAAGTGTTGGCGTTTTACAGAACACTTTAGACGAAGGTGCGTTTGACCTACGGGATTTTGATCCCATTATTAGCGGTGGAAATCCCAGCGACACGTTTTTTAATGTGGATATTGGGATGTCATATTACTTTTTGGATTTCTTCGCGCATGCTACCGTAAAAAATGTGCTTCCACGTGATCGTAAAATTTTTACCCAAGAATTTGAATCCAGTAATCAGCGTCGTTATATTGCATCTGCGGGATATACCTTTGGCCGTTTTGGACCTTGGAAATATGAACCTTCTGTGATGTTTCAGGCTACTGATGAAACGCGGGAAGTGACGGGAGATCTTAACTTTAAATTGTATTACGATCTAGAATGGGGCACTTTATGGGGCGGCGCATCCTACCGAAGAAGTTTTGACGGTGCTGAATATACTGATGATGGCATGACCGTAAAAAGTCAAAAACTACAATATATTACGCCATTACTTGGCATAAATTATAAGAATTTCCTGTTCAGTTATACCTATTCTTATCAGAGCAATAGTGTAGTACTTTCTAATGGCGGATTTCACCAGCTTACTTTGGGCTACGATTTTGGCCAGCGCAGGGAACAATACGACTGTAATTGCCCAGCAATCAATTAAGAGTTTATTTAAACCGACTTCTTTCTGAATTCCATCCCGATATTCCTCGATTTTATATCTAGTCAGAACCACAAACCTTTAATCCGATAGCTATCGGATCAGTTTGAATTGACTTTAAAAAATCTCTAAAAATCAAGATACGACACCGTTTTGGCGTGGTCAACATCCCTCGTTAAATCCTTTAAAACTTTAGTGTCTGCATTGGTATACAGCAAATGTTTTACTCTAGTGGTTTCAGCGGTAGTTGCAAATAGATTATTTTTCGTTAGAATCGCTTTGATCTGTCTGGCCGCGGCTACGCCGGAATCTATTACAGTTACCTCCGGCGGGAGCAATTCCTTAAGTACAGCCATTAAATAGGGATAGTGGCTACAGCCCAATACCAGATAATCTATACGCGCGTCTATCATGGGCTTAAGATATATTTTAAGCAACCTGTATGTTTCTGGGCTATCTATCTTACCCGCTTCTATGAGTTCAACAAGGCCAGTCCCCACAACTTCAATAATCTGTATTTCGCGGGCATAAATACTGGATGTTTTCGCAAAAAGTGCGCTGCTCAAAGTTCCTTTGGTGGCGAGAATGCCTATGGCTTTGTTTTTTGAGAAAAGTGCTGCCGGCTTTAAGGCAGGT
>JBBPYO010000242.1:0-5586 GCA_038199845.1 Flavobacteriales bacterium | reverse complement strand
CGAATTGCTAGATATTCTTTTGAAGTATAGTTATTATCAATTAAATATTCCGCGGCAGCGATAAAATCGTCAAAAACATTCTGTTTTTTCATTTTGATGCCGCCATCGTGCCACGCTTTACCATACTCGCCGCCACCACGCAGGTTTGGAACCGCGTAAATACCGCCCATTTCCATCCAGATTGCGTTCGTAATGCTAAAGGAAGGCGTAAGGCTTATGTCAAAACCACCGTAACCGTAAAGCATCGTGGGATTTTTACCGTCCAGTTTCAAACCTTTTTTATGGGTGATAATCATCGGGATTTTAGTTCCGTCTTTTGAAGTGTAAAATACTTGTTTGCTCTCGTAGTTTTCGGGGTCGAAATTGATCGCAGGTTTCTGAAATAACTCCGATTTTCCGCTGGAAATATCATATTTATAGATGTTACCGGGAGTAATGTAATTTGTGAACGAGTAATAAAGTACATTTTCTTCCTTTTTGGTACTAAATCCGCCCACGCTGCCCACACCGGGAAGTTTTATTTCACGGATTAATTTGCCGTCATAGCCGTACTGTTTTACCTGTGAAACGGCATCCACCATATATTCCGCAAAAATGGCACCGCCACCGGTGGAAGGCGAAAGTACATTTTTAGTCTCCGGGATAAAATCCACCCAATTCTCAGGAGTCGGGTTTGCGGCATCCACGGTAACGATTTTCATGTTTGGCGCATTGCGGTTTGTAGCGATGTAAAGTTTTGATCCCACATTATCAATCACATTTGAATCAGTATCAGTATTATCAAGAATGGTCACAAAAGTGCTGTTAGGTTTTGTTAAATCCTTGATCATTAATTTATTACCAGATGTTGATGTACGCGGATTAATAATCAAATAATGGTCATCTTCGGTCACTTGAGCGCCGATGTAGCGGTATTTTTGCTCTGACGTGCCGCCGAAAATGAGTTGGTCATCACTTTGCGGAGTGCCCAGTTTGTGATAATAGACTTTATGCTGATCTGTTTTTGCTGAAAGCTCGCTGCCTTCGGGTTTGTCGTAACTCGAATAATAAAAACCTTCGTTCCCCAACCATGACATACCACTGAATTTGATATCCTTCAGCGTGTCTTCCATAATCTCACGGTTTTCGGCGTTCATGACGAGCACTTTCCGCCAGTCGCTTCCTCCCTCGGAAATACTGTACGCGGCGAGTTTTCCATTTTTTGAAAAATCCATTCCGCCCAGCGAAACCGTGCCGTCTTCAGAAAAGGTATTCGGATCCAGAAAAACGGTCGCTTTATCTTGATTTTCGCCTGTTTTGTATCTATAAATGACATATTGGTTCTGTAATCCATCATTTTTATAAAAATAGGTGTAATCACCTTCTTTAAAGGGCGCGCCTATCTTTTCATAATTCCAGATTTTCTCCAATTTTTGTTTAATTTCTTCCCGGTAGGGGATGTTTTTTAAATAACCATACGTCACCTTATTTTCGGCTTTCACCCAAGCTTCGGTTTCTGGGCTGCGGTCGTCTTCAAGCCAGCGATAAGGATCTGGGACTTTTTCGCCAAAATACGTATCTACGGTATCCACTTTTTTAGTTTCGGGATAATTTGGGGTCATGCTATTGTTTTTGGAATCTTCCTGACTAAAGCCAAATGCGGCAATCAGGAAAAATAGATAGTTGATCTTTTTCATATAGGAAAGCATTGGTTTTACCCAAATATAACCTAAAAAAAACCTCCCGGACGGCATGTTCGGGAGGTTTTAACTTTTCTGGGCTGTTTGGTTTAGACAAGTCCGTTTTCTACTAAATATTCAGAAATCTGAACGGCATTTGTCGCGGCACCTTTGCGTAAATTATCTGCAACCACCCACATGTTTAGCGTGTTGGGCTGCGAATAATCGCGGCGTAAACGGCCTACAAACACATCGTTTTTTCCTTCCGCATAAATGGGCATCGGGTACGTATTGGTTTCCGGGTTGTCCTGTAGCGTAACGCCGGGACTATCCTGTAACAAATTGCGCACGTCCTGAAGGTCAAAATCCTGCTCAAACTCTACGTTAATCGCCTCGCTATGACCGCCTACCACGGGAATACGTACCGCAGTAGCGGTGACTGCGATCGTGTTGTCATTAAAGATTTTCTGAGTTTCATTGACCAGTTTCATTTCCTCTTTAGTGTAGCCATTATCCTGAAAAACATCACAAGCAGGAATCGCATTTCGGTGAATAGGATAAGGGTACGCCATCGCTCCTTTCTCACCGGCATATTCATTTTCCAGCTGCTGCACTGCTTTTACGCCCGTACCAGTGATAGACTGGTAGGTAGAAATCACCAACCGTTTTATCTTATATTTTTTGTGCAAAGGGGCAAGGGCAACAACCATTTGTATGGTGGAACAGTTGGGGTTTGCGATGATCTTATCTTCTTTGGTAAGTTCGGTCGCGTTGATTTCGGGGACGATGAGTTTTTTGGTTCCGTCCATTCTCCAGGCCGAAGAATTATCGACCACAGTGGTTCCTACTTGGGCAAATTGTGGTGCAAATTCCAGCGAAGTATCACCGCCAGCGGAAAAAATCGCAATATCTGGACGCGCTTCAATAGCTTCGGCCATAGAAAATATAGTGTATTCCTTATCTTTATATACGATGGTCTTTCCCACCGATCTTTCCGAAGCGACAGGAATTAATTGGGTTATTGGAAAATTGCGTTCCGCTAATACTTTCAACATCACTTGGCCCACCATTCCAGTGGCTCCTACAACGGCTACTTTCATATATTTTAAATTGAATTATTTATATCGAACCGTAAAAATAGGAAGTTGAATAGCCATAGCGCGCGATCTTGCATAAAAAATACATATTTATGGAAATTGTTATTTTTTAAGAACCGCTTTTGTCAAAACTGCTATGAATTTCTAAGTTTGGAAAGAGAGTTCTTTAGATTACACTGTTGCCGTTTTAAGGTGTTTAATTGAAATAGGTACACCGGTTGGGATGGAGATATTTACTGTGTTTATAAAAACTAGCTACCATGTATATAGAGGCTGAAAAATTTCTTTTACAAAATTGTTATTGGAAACTCAAGATATCAATATCCTTAATCAAATAAAAGAAATCTCAAGTAAAAACAATGAGAAAGCAGATTTCTGGATGAATTTAGCGATGCGCAAAAAGAGGAGATAAACCTTGGAATGAAACAGTTGGATGCAGGAGAAGGTATATCCTATGAAGAAGTGCTCACGAAAATCTATAGATGAAATTGATTTTTTCGCCTTTGGCCGAAGAAAAACTTTTAGAACTAGTAATTACCTGCTCAAAAAAATGAAATTATAAAGTAAGAAATGATTTTATAGAAAAGCTAAAGACCAAAATTAAGCAAATCGAAAGTTTCCCCGAGAGCTGTCCAAAAATTAAAAAAATCGACGGATTATATAAATGTGTAATCACTGTGCAGACCACGATTTATTACAGGATGCATCCTCAAAACAAACTAATTGAAATTGTTGTCTTGTTTAACACGTGTCAGGATCCTAATAACTAAAAAAATTAAAATAAAAGAACCCCAACTTTAGATTGGGGTTTAGTTAAAAATAATCTGCGTGGTGCAGCGGTTTTTAAGGATTTACCATAATTTATCTTTAGGAAAAGATATGTTTTAGTCCAATTTTGGACCGGATATTCTATTTTTTCTCAATTCGTCGCGAATTTCTATAAGTAATTCCTCTTGCGTAGGTCCTTTTACAGCGGCTGGTTGAGCTTCCTCTTTTCTCTTGGTTTTTTCATAACCTTTCAGCAACCAGAAGATCACAAAGCCAATAATCACAAAATCAATCACCGCTTGTAAAAAATTACCATACGTTAAAATCGCTCCTCCGGCTTCTCTCGCCGCTTCTACAGTGGCATATTTTTCACCATCTAATGAGAAAAATAAGTTATCTACGTTCTGCCCGCCAAGTATAAGACCTATAATTGGCATAAAGATATCTGCGACCAGGGAGGCCACAATTTTATTAAATGCTGCGCCTATGATTACTGCGGTGGCCAGTGCTACAATATCCCCCTTAAGAAGAAACTTTTTAAAGTCAGCTAAAAATGCCATAATTATTTGTTTTGATGGTTAGATACGAAGGTATAAAAAAATTCAATTGATTTTTATTTGGATTATAAATTAGCCGTTTATAATTATTCTTTTTACCCGTTGTGATATCGCGGTCAGCAATTCATAAGAAATGGAGCCCACCTTTTTTGCTAGATCGGGAAGCGGCGCACCTTTGCCAAAAATGATCACTTCATCCCCTTCTTTACAGTCAATTTCGGTTACATCTACCATGATCATATCCATACAAACATTACCTAAAATTGATGCTTTTTTACCATTTATAATTACATAACCGGTACCGTTGCCATATTCTCGTGAGATTCCATCTGCGTGACCTATAGGAATAGTGGCGCTGCGTTCGGGCTTTTTAGCAATGTGGGCACGATTATAGCCCACACTTTCTCCTATGGAAATATCATGAATCTGAGAAATCACACTTTTTAAGGTAGCTACCGGTTTGAGATTAGCGTCTTCTTCTGGATTATTTCCATAACCATACAGACCAATGCCGGTGCGCACCATATCAAATTGTGCTTCGGGAAAATTGAGAATCCCCGATGTATTGCTTTGATGTAAAATAGGCGTGTAGCCCAGATCAACAATCATTTTTTTCGCACAACTTTTAAATGTGGAAATCTGATGCAGCGTAAATTCTTTTTCGTCCAGGTCTTCACTGGCCACAAGGTGCGAGAACAAGGATTTGACTTTAATAGCCTCAGTAGTTTTAAGGATTTTTAAAAGTTTGTCCTCATTTCCCGGTTTAAAACCCAGCCGGTTAAGACCGGTATTAAACTTTATATGAATGGGATAATCTTGTAGTTGTTTTTCTTCCGCGACAGCGATAAAAGTTTCCAAAACGCGAAAGCTGTACAAATTGGGCTCTAAACAATGCGTTATCATTTCCTCAAAACTCCCTATCTGTGGGTGAAGCACAAGAATGGGAGCAGTCACGCCGCCATTGCGCAGCGCGATACCTTCTTCGGCGTAGGCCACCGCAAAATAATCCACATTCAGACTTTCCAGTTTTCGCGCCACCGCCACGGCATCGCTGCCGTAGCCAAAAGCCTTGGCCACTGCAAGTAGTTGCACGCCAGGTTTTATCTTGGATTTCAGATAGTTGAAATTGTGCGCAAGCGCTGTCAAATCTATCTCAAGAACGGTTGCGGCCATTATTCTTTATTTGTGGGAGGTTTAATAATTTTTTGATCCTGGGGTTCGACTTTATTTGAACGTTCGCGCGACATGGCCTTGTAGTACGCGCCGCGGCTCAAAGGCTCATATTCTTCGGTCTCGCCCAGTAAAACCAGATCATTGCTGGCGGCCTTTCGGTAACTGAACTGCGCGAGATTACCAGTGCGGGTACAAACGGCGTGCACTTTAGTCACATATTCTGCGGTCGCCATAAGTGCGGGCATAGGACCAAAGGGATTTCCCTTAAAATCCATATCCAGACCGGCGACGATCACACGCACGCCACGGTTTGCAAGATCATTGCAAACCTTT
>JBBPYO010000241.1:0-6065 GCA_038199845.1 Flavobacteriales bacterium | reverse complement strand
TAAAGGGTTGCTTTGTAGTTATTTATGTTTCGCAACACAAATATCCGCAACCCTTTTCTCTTTTTTAGAAAAAGTTTAAATCACTTCATTGTTTAATCTTTAAAAGTGTCAGTCAATTGAAATCGTAATTAGTGTTTTTTCCAATTCTAATTTGGATAAGAAAATGTTGTAACCGTTCTTTATTTTGCAGTGTCTGGTTTTTAAAGTGTTTGAAATATTTGAATCTACTATCTTTGTTGCTGTTTCACTTGTAATCTTAAAATTTGGAGTCCACCACTCTTAATTTTTACCTTGAATTCAAAAACAAAAATTATTTCAAAAAAGGTTTAAACTGAATGTATGGAACAAAATAAAATAAACATTTCAAGTAGTAATTTACTAAAGGCTTTAATACTTCTTTCTCTTATCTGGGTGATTTTTTATTACGGCTCTACCCTTCTCCTCCCATTACTGGTATCTGCCATGATTGCCACATTACTTGATAAACCTACTAAAAAATTTCAAAAATGGGGTTTGCCGCATTGGTTGGCCATTACTATATCTATTCTTTTTATGAGTATTATAGTGTTGGGCTTATTCTGGTTGATTTCTTCACAGGTAAGCACAATGGCCAATGATTGGAGTACAATTAGAGAAAAAGCGGTTGATAAATATGGCATATTCAGTGGCTGGGTAAAAACCAATTTTAATATTGATCCGAAAAAGATGGTTGATGAGAATTTCAACTTTGTTAATAAATTCAAAACGCTCTTTGAAGCTTTTATCTCCTCATTTTCGAACCTTCTTTCACAATCTTTTATCATTCTTGTCTATATCATTCTTTTATTGATGCAGAAAAAAATGTTCATCATCTTTTTTCAAAAATTGGTAAAAAATGAAAATGCAGCGGGAAGTATCCTTAAAAATTCTTCTCAAATCATAACCGGTTATCTCTTTGGAAAAGGAAAAATTATGATCTTTCTCTTTATCATTTATTACGTAGGATTCCTTATTGGAGAAGTGCCTTACGCGCTGTTCCTGGCTCTTTTTGCCTCACTTTTCTCCATTATTCCCTATGTTGGAAATCTAATAGGCGGCGGGGTTGCAGTAGTTCTTTCTTATCTTTATTCTGGTAGTACTCCAGCTCTTATCGTTATTGGAGTAATCTCTGCCGCGCAGCTCATAGAGAATTACATTCTTACTCCGTGGATTATTGGCGATGAGATCGACTTAAACCCTTTTATAACCGTTTTTGGTGTTATTGTGCTTTCGGTGTTGGGTGGAATTGTGGGCGCTATTATTGCTCTTCCCATTCTTGGAGTCCTTAAAGTCTTTTTTGACCATACTAAAGGTATGGAAGCATATGCATTTTTATTAAAACAGCATAAAAATTAGAATTTTAGGTTGTCAAATTAATGTGTTGAACATCTACTATTATAAGCTGAAATCCTCCTAATATATAGGTGAAAACTCCTATTATTAGGGGGATTTAGACAATAAATATACACTTCTAACTATTTTCACAACAGATTCTGTAGTATTTAAAATAGCAATTTTCAACTCTTTAATTTATTATATCGGACACAGATTAATAGAAAATAGGTTTAAAAGGCGCGTCTTCTTTAGATGCTTTTGAAAAATTAATTGCGGTTTCTATAAGTGCAAGGTGTGAATATGCCTGCGGAAAATTCCCCAATAATCTTTTGGTTTTAAAATCGATATCCTCACTATATAAGCCCAAATGATTACTATAGGATAGCAACTGCTCAAAATACTTGATCGCTTTCTCCTTCTCCCCTATTTTATAAAGACTGTCTATAAACCAGAAGGAACAAATCGTAAATGATGAAGATGGTTTCCCAAAATCATCTTCATTTTTATAGCGGTACATGAGTCCGTCTTGGCAAAGTTCGCGTTCTGTAGCCTGCACGGTAGAAACAAACCGCGGATCTTTTGGTTCAATAAATCCGTATTGTTGCATGAGCAGCGTAGAAGCATCTAGCGCGGTAGAACCGTAGGATTGCGTATACGCCTGGACTTCTTCGTTCCATGCATTTTCATAAATATCATTGTAGATCTCTTCGCGCAGCGTTTTCCAATTTTGAAGATCGCGCGTACGGTTTAAAATCTGAGCAATTTTAATAGCACGATCTACCGCCACCCAACAGAGCAATTTAGAAAATGTAAAATGCTTGTCTTCGGTGCGCAGCTCCCAGATTCCCTTATCCGGTTCTCGCCAGTGAGCGCCAACTATCTTTACAATACCGCGCACGACCGTCCAGAGTTCTTCACTGTTTTCAAGTGTGTTTTCAAACTCAATAAACTGGTGGTAGATGACTTCCATAAGGATGCCATAAATATCATTTTGCCGTTGTACATAGGCGGCATTGCCTATGCGCACGGGCTTTGAGCCTTTGTAGCCACTTAGATGATCAAGGGTTTCTTCAGTAAGTATCTTTTCCCCATTGATACCGTACATGATCTGCATTTTTTCATCCTTGTCGGGAATGGTATTCATGATAAACTGCAGGAATTTCTGGGCTGATTTGGTGTGCCCCAAGCTACTGATGACACGAATCACCATAGAGGCGTCACGTACCCAGCAAAAGCGGTAATCCCAGTTACGCATTTCGCCAATGGTTTCTGGCAAAGAAGTTGTCACTGCTGCCAGTACCGCACCAGATTTTTCAAAAGTGAGTGCTTTGAGGGTAAGCGCAGACCGTATGATCTCCTTCTGATACTGAGGATATTTTGTCGTGGCATCGCTCCAGTTCATCCAGTACACTTTAGTACGTTGAAATTTAAGGTAGATCCGGTCAATATCCTGTTTTATTAATTTCTCGTGGTAAGAAATAAGTACATACGCGTTTTTAGTCAGCGTAAGTTCCTTTCTGCCCAAGATATCCTGGTAAGCAAAATCACTATAAAAATAAAGCGAATCGTACTTTCCACCTTCCGTATAACTCTCTATATATTCCTCTTTATCTTCGCTGAAAGTTTTCGGCTCGGCATATTCCAGCTTTGGATCATAGATAATCTTGAATTTGGGTTCGCCTTTGATCAACCGTATAAAGCGCACAATATCTGGAGGCGCATAGAATTTTTTATCCCGTTTTTCGTAACGCGGCATAAAATCCAGCACCTGAAAGGCGTTTGTGCCATCATCAAAGGTGGTACTTAATATATTGGTCTCCCAGAGATATTCCTGCTTTATGTTATACGTTTCACTGATTTCAAAAGAGGTACTTCCACCCTTCTCCTCATCAAGAAGTTTCGCAAATACAGAAGCCGAATCAAAAATGGGTAAACAGCACCAATCAATTGATCCTGATTTTGATACAAGCGCAGCACTTTTACAATTTCCTATAATTCCGTAATCCAGATTATTCATAATTTTATAAAAGATGTATAAAAACAGACGGTAAACTCTATTAATTGCCGAAATTTAAGCAATAACAAAATCATCCACGCAACAATCAGCCATTTTATGAGCAAGACCATTATCATTTCAAATAGACTTCCCCTACAGTTAAAAATCAATAATAATTCTCTGGAAGCTACTCCTAGCGTAGGCGGTCTGGCCACTGGTATGAAATCAGTACACCGTGACGGCAACGGGATCTGGATAGGCTGGTCTGGCCTTACCGAAGAAGAAATTCCTGAATCTATGGAAGATGAGGTGATTGAAGCCTGCAGAAAGGAACAATGTGTACCGGTAACGCTAAATCAGGAAGATGTTGAGGGTTTTTATTACGGTTTTAGTAACCGTACTATTTGGCCACTTTTCCATTATTTTATGGAATTTGCCGAATTCGAAAAACAGAATTGGAAAACCTATAAAAGCGTCAACGAGAAATTTGCCAAAGTAGTTCTGGAGCAGCTGGAGGAAGGTGATACGGTCTGGGTTCACGATTACCAACTCATGCTATTGCCACAGCTAATTAAGAAAGAGCGCCCAGAAACGCGAATTGGTTTCTTTTTGCACATTCCATTTCCTTCCTATGAAGTTTTTAGGACGCTGCCATGGCGGAAAGAAATTTTACAAGGGCTTTTGGGTTCAGACTTGATTGGTTTTCATACCTATGACTATGAACGTCATTTTTTAAGTTCGGTAAGCCGAATTTTGCGGTTAGATGTCAATTTTAATGAGATCTTGCTGGGCGATCGGTTGGTCACAGTAAACTCATATCCCATGGGAATTGATTATTCCAAATTTGAGGATGCTGCTTTAGAGCACAAAAAACAGCAGGGAAAAGAACAGTCAGAACTACAGCGCAGGCTAGACTTGCACATGGACGCAACTCCAGATGCAAAAATGATTTTATCCATTGATCGGCTGGATTATACAAAAGGTATAGCAAACCGGCTCAGGGCCTATGAATATTTTCTCGAAAAATACCCAAATTATCAGGAACGGGTTCGACTTGTAATGCTTGCTGTCCCGTCCCGCTCTAATGTTCCCCAGTATCAAAAACTGAAAAAAGAAGTTGACGAGCTCGTAGGCCGAATCAATGGTAAATTTGCCACCGTAAGTTGGACGCCTATCTGGTATTTTTTCCGTTCGATGCCGTTTGACAATCTTATTGATCTGTACACTTCTTGTGATATTGCTCTGTTAACACCTATTCGGGATGGAATGAATCTCGTTGCCAAAGAATATATCGCTACCCGAACAGATAAAACCGGTGTACTTATTTTAAGCGAAATGACCGGGGCCGCGCTAGAAATGAATGAAGCTTTGCTTATCAACCCCAATAATTTTGAAGAAATAGCCGAAACTTTAAAAGAAGCCATTGAAATGCCTGAAGAAGAGCAGATTCAGCGCAATACACAAATGCAAAAACGACTGAAACGCTATAATGTGGAAAAATGGTCCTCAGATTTTCTGGAAGCTTTGGAAAAAACCAAAGAGAATACGAATATGGTAAAAGCCACTAAAATAAGAAAAGAACAGCAACACGAACTCATGCAGGCCTATAGAGATGCAGATAAACGTATTCTTTTTTTAGATTACGACGGTACTCTGCGCGGCTTTGTAAGCGATCCAAAAAACGCGAAACCCGATCAGGAAATGCTTGATTTGGTTGCCAGTATCCAGGCGCATGAAAATACCGAAGTCGTCATTATAAGCGGCCGTGACCGTGATACTCTCGGCAGATGGTGGCAGGATGTGCCTATTACGCTCATTGCGGAACATGGCGTCTGGAAGAGAAAGACCGGTGAGGAATGGGAAATTACCGAAAAAATCAAAAATGACTGGATGCCGCAGATCCGTCCCATTCTTGAAACCTTCGTAGACCGCACACCGGGTACATTTATAGAGGAAAAAAACTACTCACTAGCGTGGCATTATCGCAATGCTGACCCAGAACTGGGAGAAATACGGGCCAATGAGCTTGCCACCGTGGTCAAGGAATTATCAAGCAATAAAGATCTGGGCGTTCTTGACGGTAATAAAGTATTGGAGATAAAAAGCGGCGCCGTTAATAAAGGTAAGGCAGTGAGTAAAGAAATTTTCAATAAGAATTACGACTTTATCTTCTCTATAGGTGACGATTGGACAGACGAATTTATGTTTGAAGAACTACCCGAGTCCGCGTTTACCGTAAAAGTGGGATTGCAAAAAACAGCAGCCCGCCTTTATGTGGAAGACACAGATCACGTAAGGCAGTTATTGCAGGAGTTTGCTAAAAACTAACTAATTTACTGGGAAATCCGATCGAAAATGAGCATAATAAGCTCAATTTTTGGCTTTAAACGCCGATTTTTAAAGAATAAACTTATTATTTACGCTGATCAATAGTTGACTCGTTTTCAATGCACAGCGCATATTAATTTTAAGTTTGTATTTTATGTAACTAAACAATTATTAACAGAATTCTTTTATATGAAACATTTCAATATCCTTACTTTTTTACTTTTCACCACCTTTACTTTTGCTCAAGAAAAAGTTCCACCGGAAACAGATCTGCAGATTTATGATATCATAAATGCGGTATCCGCAGATAGCATCAAAGCAGATGTAACAAAACTTGTTGGTTTTGGAACCAGAAACACCTTTAGTGACACGATAAGCAATACCCGCG
>JBBPYO010000240.1:0-2911 GCA_038199845.1 Flavobacteriales bacterium | reverse complement strand
CTCCAACCTAAATCAACGTATTGTTGTCACTTTTGAAATACATCAAAATAGTATTATACTGTTTTTAATAATTTTTCGCATGATGTTTGGTCGTGATTTCATGGTAGAATTGTGCGCCTTCAGATAAGAAACCAGAAATGGGAAAATTACTTTATATCAAGATCGATAGGGTGAAATTTCAAAACGATATCTGAATAAGAAAAATCCAACTATAAACTTTATTTCTCCTTTTGGCACTGCGGACAAAAATACGTGCTCCTGCCGGCAACCTTTATCTTTTTAATCTTGCCATTTCCATTGGGACAGTCAGCGTTGGGTTTACGATGGGGTGTAAGATAATTTTCAGGAAGTGGACTTTCCTCAGACTGGCTTTTAATCACCGTTTTTAAAATGGGATGCACATTTTTATACAGTGCTTTGATTTCTTCTCCAGAAAGCTCATTTATCCCCGTATTTGGGTGAATTTTGGTCTGAAAGAGCATTTCATCAGCATACATATTTCCGATTCCTGCTATAAGATGCTGATCTAGTAACGCGCCTTTTATGCTTCCGCGTTTCCCGAAAAGTAAGTTTTGAAAGGTTTTAAGGTCAAGATCCATCGCGTCTATGCCCAATTTGTGTTCTTTTTTAAACGCTTCCAGACTTTCCGCTAAATATACTTTACCAAATTTACGTGGACAGGTAAAACAGAGCCGCGCATTATCATTGAAAACCAGCGTAAAATAAGCGTATTTTGGCAGTTCATCGTGTTTGAGATACTCAAAACCACCGCTCATCCCAAAATGAAAAACCAGGATTTTTTCATTGCTCAGCGTGAGCATTAGATATTTACCGTGGCGGTGGCTTTTCTCCAACTTTTGATGTAGCAAAGTATCTTTGAATTCTTTAGGGGAAGCTTGCGCGATTTTAGAATCGGTCACTTGTACCTCAACGATCTCTTGATGCAGGGCAGTAGCATCCACATATTTTTTATAGTACGTAACTTCTGGCAATTCAGGCATAAAATGGACTTTTAAGCACATAAAATAGCCCTTTTTTGGTCAAAATCCAACCAAGCTTTAATTTAAATAATATCGAAGCCCAAAGCCAAAACTATTGGAATAAAAATCTTTCAGGGTAAAAAATTCGGCATTGGCCTCCAAACGTAAATAATCAAAAAGTGGAACGCTCAACTGCCCTCTATACCGTTGAAATTGTCCCGAAAAGGTGTCGAGAAAGAGAGAAGCATCTAGACTAAATTGCAAGTTATTGCTGCTGTTTGCATACTGATATCCTGCGCCTAGACCGCCATACAAGCGCTCATCAATTGTCCAGTACGGATATCCCTGACGTTGATTTGTGTTGCCCAGCATACCAGAGATTTCGGCGTAGCCTTTAAATTTTGAATTTTTATTGAGCCTAAAGTTTTTACCAAAATTGACCAACGCGGTCACATCAAGCGCGCCCCGATCGTCAAACTGGTTTCCCTCCATATAAAAAATAGCTTGATAATTCTTTTTCATCCGCAATTCTGAGTAGATGTTGAGCTGCGTCTGGTAAATGCCGAGTCTGTAAGCAGGACCTGTATTCGCCGGGCGCCTGAAAATTTGCGCGGAAGCGTACAGACTATCTACGGTCACAGATGCCGAAGCATTTACGTGATAATATACCTTGCCAGACTCATCAAACTCAACCTTGCCACCGGCACCATAACCAATTTTGTCTGGTTTTGTGAGCTCTTTGAATTGGTAGACTATCCCATAAAGATTGAGCGCCCTGTTCTCAACAGGGTCAAAATTTCCGGTGAGCGGGTAAGCCTTGAATTGGCTTATGCCGAATTTATGCGTATTCAAACGAGAATCCCTGATACCGTAAAAAACCGCATTGCCAAGCGAAGTGGGATCTAGGCGATCACTGATGATCTTACTGGAAAGTTCTAAAAAATCACCTGTCGTGATGCGCTGATCTTTCTTGATTTTTGCCAATACTTCAGGATAGAAAAAACCTGGGTTTTCCTCCATAAGCTGCTGTTGATCTTCGATGCTGGCAAAAACCACGTCTTTGTTGTATTGCAATCGCAAGGCTTCTCGTTTTTCGGATTCCTCGAGGGATTCCGCCATTTTCCAAGCGGCTTTAAAATTGGCTCTACTGATGTAATAATCGGCCATAAAGCCTTTTAATATTTCGCTGGGAATATTATTTTGAAGATGCTCAGCATAAAGGGAGTCTATCTCTTTGTTGTTTTTGAGACTGTAATACCACTGTAAACGGTTGACAAGCGGGAAATCCACTGCGCAAGCAGACCAGACAATCGCCTTTCTATAACTTCCCTGACCGCCATATGCGTATGCAATATTGGTTGCCTGCGGAAGCAATTCCGGTGTGCAGGGCGTTTTATCGATGAGCGCTGCAGTTGCTTTTTTAGCATTGTGGCTCAAAAGGTAATTGATATATTTAGGGAAATCCTTTTCTTTTAGAAATTCATATTCTCCGGTCTGTAAACGCCAGTCATCGACGATTTTCTCGTCAATACTCCGTACTTTTTTAGACCATGCGATTGCTTTTTCATAGTTGGCGTGATCTGCAAAAAACCACACGATACTTTCAGCAGCCTGCTTATAATCTGGATTCTCTACATTAATCTTCTCAAGAAACGAACTGGCTGTTTCTGGATATTTTTGGATAAGCAGATTGATATACATCGCCTTATCTGAAGCGCTGTTTTCGCTCTTTAGGAGCATCGTGAGTTCTGGCTGTGCAATCTGTACATTCTGGTCTTCGCCAAAATAACTGATGTACCGCACCTTCAACAAGGTATTTTCTGAATCGTTTTCAACCTGGCGCTGCATCCATCTTTTTCTTGTTTCCATATTGGGATAATCACTGTGGGCAACAAATTTATTTGCCAGAAGTGCTAAACTCTTCGATTTAT
>JBBPYO010000239.1:0-5915 GCA_038199845.1 Flavobacteriales bacterium | reverse complement strand
TGAAAACCCAGGGCATGACCAAATTCATGTAACGCAACACCGGCCCAATCTGGCGGTAGGTTTTTGTCGAAATTGGATAGATTCAGCGTTATTTCCCCGGGGCCAATGATTGCTGGATCGGCGCTATCATTGCCCACAAGTGACCAGTAGCCTTCAAATTTAAATCCCACACGGATATTGCTTTTATCATCTGGTGACCACTTCCGGTAAGATCCAGTCGTCTCCTCAAAACCAAAATCGAACACTATATTGCCAAATTCGGTCCATTTTTTGGCCGTATTTGCCAATTTTTCGTGCAAGGTATTATCACCGCCTTTAAAACTTACCGTAATGGTTCCCACACGCCACAATTTAAGATCGTCGAGTACAAGTTCAAGTGCATTGCCAAAGATATAACTGGGCATCCGTTCTCTTTTATTCCGTTCTTTTTTTTCGATTTTAGCCTGAATCCGGTCTGGATAGGCTTCGATTACAAAATTATCTTTCATAACTATAGTTTTTTAATTGGTTCCACTAAAAAAAGAGGCAACAATGGGGATCATCATTCCCAGAAAAGAGGTCGCCATTGTTGTAATGCCCTGTGTCGCATCTCCCTCCAGAATGATCCATAATACCACTGCCGTAACTCCCATTATAATATAGGCAAGAGCATAAAAGAAGCCATATTTTGACTTGTCTTTTACAGTTCCCAGCGGGGCGGAGTGGGTGAGTGCTCCCAGCGCTTGTAATTTATTTCCTTTAGAAGGTACTTTTTGATTTGCCGACTGGCTGATGCCAAAAGCTGCAGCTACAATTCCGCCCACTAAAGCGGTTAATCCATTGGTTAGATAAATTACCGCAATATTCATTTGCGCCATATAATTTTCTGGCAGTTTTCCATCTTCCAGAATTGCGAAGGACTGGAAGAACATAAACAGCGAACTTGCTATAAAACCGACCAATGCGACAACCACCATAAAATGCACAAGTGTTTTTTGATAATTCATTGTCAGTGATTTATGTGGTTTGCAATTATTTTAGAGTTGAAATATTATTTTTATAATTATCCGTTCGTTTACTTAAACACGAAATATTATGTGTTTTATGTTATAGCGATCGCAGTTGAAATACTCTTTTGTTTGTCCATCATCTTTAATTTATTCTGAACAAAGTGGAAGGACTCAGGTTTACAAAATCGATTTTAATTGTTTGAGCAAACAACCATATATTTTAAATACCACATCATTAGTTTTCAATTCAAAAATTTCAATTTAAGGTTGTTTTGTATTTGTTAGATTGTAAGTAATTCCTATAAAGAACCCTTTCTGTAATTTATTTACGGTTGGGATGTCGCCCACATTTGATGGTAAATACGCACCTGTTTTATCACGGATTACCGCGCTGGAAAGTTCGTCCATCTGGGCAAGTGCCAGACCAAAGGTTAAACTCAACTGCTTCTGACCGCCCCAGATCAAAGTGGGACCCAGAAGATAGCGCAGCTTACCATCAAAAGGGGAAATCGCTGCTCCCAGTGCGATCCCGCCTCGCCATTCGGGTAAAAATTTATAGGTGAAATGACCCAGCGCGCCTACACTGATATCCGTATTCGATTTATTTTCCTCTTGAATATATACATTTCCCTCCTCATTTTCATTTTGCTTGAGGTAAAATTCCGGTTCTACTAGATTGTTATAGAAAAAGCCGGTTGAAAAATCAAAGGAAAAGTTTTTATACGTGGCAAAACTCAGGGTTTCTTCCAGCAGGGTAGTATTAGTATAGGTATCTACCAGTTGTAATGCCACGTCCACCACGTCACCGGTAGCAGTAAATGAAGCGATGGAAATACTGGAAACCGCCTGCTGTGAAGCATCTATAAAATTCAGGAGATAGGCGTAATCTACAGCTTCAATAACCGAATTATAGCTTTTAATATTGGCATATTCCTCCATAAAATCTGGCATATCACCAGCTTGTATGTTAACTTTATCGAGCTGCGCATTATAAACTTCTTCCATACTCGCAATGTATTCTTTTGCCCGTACGGCATGCGCATAGGCTTCTTGTATTGAACCTACTTCCAGCGCTTGAAAAAGCTCCTGTTCTTTTGCTTTAGCGATTTCCGGATTCGGATTAAAACGAGTCTGCTGATACAAATCGTCGCTAATATGTTGTATCGCCACCAGATCACGATAATAAGCAGATGCTCGCTGATAAATAACGCGTTGTACGGGAGCATTTGCAGGTAGATTTGAACCAACCGCGTCATTGGGAATACCCACATAAATACTGCGCAGAATATCAGGAATATCAGAGACAAAACGGGAAGTGGTAACTTCGGAAAACGGAGCTATATGGGCGCTGTTTATGTGCTTGAGAATTAATGTGTATTTTTTATTGTGCCTTACTTTATTAGGCAAATCTTGTAACTCGATACTATTATTTTCCGCATCATAAAAAACATCAATGGTTTCCTGTGCTCTTGCCAAATAGGGGAGCAGCCAGAGAATGCTTGCCATTATTGATATTTTATGAAGTTGGGTTTTCAAGGGTTGGTTGGATTATGTTAGGTTTAAGCACTTTTAAATTTAGGGCTTTTTTTTCATAAATGAAAAGCTGGAATTTCATTTTGTCTTTGGAAATTAAGCGGCAAAACTATAATTCTATACGGTGAATCTTATTTTTGAATAAACACGCTTTATTACCCGACCTTTCATATAGATTTATAATCCTTTTTTCAAATCTTATTTATGTATACCCGTCTTTTGTCCCAATGTAGCTTTTTGTCAGCCTGAGCCCTTCGACCAGCTCAGGACAGGCTAAAGTCGAAGGGTTAGACAAAAACGTTTCGACTGCGCTCAACGTGACATTTGAATACTCATTTAAACTTACTTGACATTAAACGGACATACAATCTTATTTTGTAAGAAACTGTGTTTTATAGAAAGCAGTATTTTTTAACAAGGTTTTATTTATGTACCAATCAAAAAACATCTCTAAAAGGGTGATTTTTCATATAAAACGCTTAATTTCCAAGGAAAATTAGCTTTTACATATGCAAGAACGAATCGTAATTATTGGGGGTGGTTTTGCTGGGGTTCATCTGGCAAAATCACTTGTAAAGGAAGACCGTTTTCAAGTTATTCTAGTAGATAAAAACAATTACAATTTTTTTCCGCCATTAATCTATCAGGTTTCTACGGGTTATCTTGATCCATCTTCGATAACCTATCCTTACCGTAATCTTTTTCGAAATAGGCCGAATTTTAGGTTTCGAATGGGAGAACTGCTGGAAATCCTACCAGATCAAAATACCCTAGTGCTCGATAATGGAAAATTAGAGTATGATCATCTGGTCATGGCCACGGGCACGCATACCAATTTCTTTGGCCTTGATCAAGTGCAAAAATACGCTATACCTATGAAAACGCTTGAAGACGGCTTGCAAATGCGCAACCTCTTGCTGCAACATCTAGAATACGCGACGCAGATAGATGATAGATCGCTTCGTATGCCGTGGCTAAATATGGTGGTTGCTGGCGGTGGGCCCACAGGTGTCGAAATCAGTGGGATCTTTGCAGAATTGCGAAACAATACCATCCGTAAGGAATTTCCCGAACTGCTTAATTCCGGTGCACGGATCTATTTGATCAATGGTGGCAACGAGCTGTTGTCTCCCATGAGTAAAAAAAGTCAGGAATATGCGCTCAAAAAATTAACGGAAATGGGTGTTGAGGTCATGCTCAATACCCGCGTGGTTGATTTTGACGGTGAAAAGGTATTGCTAAAAGATGGTTCTCATATTTATAGCAAAAACCTGATCTGGGCCACTGGTGTAATCGGTTTTAAATTTAAAGGTATTCCAGAAGAAAGTTATGAGCGCGGAAACCGCTTAACAGTAGATGGACGTAACAAATTAGTTGACAGCAACAATATTTACGCTATCGGCGATTCCTGCATTCAGCATCATGACCCAAAGTTTCCTGAAGGTCATCCACAACTCGCGCAGGTGGCGATACAACAAGGAAATAATCTGGCCAGAAACTTTAAGAGAACGAGCAGAGGTCAAGAAGTTAAGCTTTTTGATTATGTTGATAAAGGTTCAATGGCCATTATAGGCAGTAATAAAGCGGTGGCCGATATCCCCAAACCTCATCTACATTTTGGTGGTTTTTTTGCATGGTTGATCTGGATTTTTATTCATTTATTTTCACTGATTAATTATCGTAATAAGCTGCGTACATTCTACAATTGGTCGATACAATACTTGACCCAAAATCAAGATCTAAGGCTAATAATCAGGCCAAAAAGGGGAATAAAATAGACACTAAACCTGTTATAATTGGTTTATTTTTGTCATTTTTCTCAGTAAATTTTCGTTTTGTAGCCATAAAAAGCCATTTTTTGAATAAAATTACCGCCATTTTTCTTACCATGATTTTTGCCTTGAATCTACTTGGCCCAATTGTGATTTTTAAAACCCAGCAATATGAAGCGCGTAGAGAAGCGATTCAGCAAATGAAAAAAGGCAACTCTGGTGCTGGTATGACTCAGATATTTATTAAAAAGGAAAATTTAAAAAGTCTATTATGGATGCGGGATAGTGAATTCCGCTACCGCGGAAAAATGTACGATGTCATCAGAGAACAACAGGACGTAAAAGGGAATGTTGTCTATTATTGTTACGACGATTCACTGGAAAGTTTTCTTTATAAACGCCTTCACAAACATGTTAGGAATTCAAAAAAAAACAAGAAAACCCGGAATGCTTCCGTAAAGGTTACGTTTAAATACCTTCCTAAGAAAAACGTTTATTCTATTGTAAAAAATTGCGAGTTCCTCAAGCAACGGAATCCATCTTTTTTCAATTATACCTTTTTTTATAACTCACCTACGCTGGAAATTTCCGGCCCTCCTCCCAAACTGGTTTGATACTAAAAACTTGATTTTGAACTTAAAAAAATAGTTGTTTGAGGGATTTATATAGCTATCAGAATTGAAGAATTTGGTGTCAAAAACCACATTTTTTGATTAAAAAGCTATCGCTCTCCCAAATGCTTTGGAGAATGATTTTTCGTAAAATCAATCTAAGAGCTTTATTAAGCTTCTATTATCCAATTTCGAATTGAGTTTATAAGACAAAAGTCCGACGGCTTTTGGGCGACATTTTCTATGCGCCATTATTTTATTTATCAAACTAGAAATCATAAACATGAATCAAAAATTATTCATTTTCGGGCTGTTCTTTACAATGGCTTTTACTCTTTTTGCGCAAAACCCGCGCGTTCAGGGCAGCATTACTGATGCAACCACAAACGCTCCTTTAGTAGGAGCTAAAATTAAAATTAACAATTCTAATACCATTACTACTAATGATGCTGGTGAGTTTACAACGGCATGTGCAGATAATTTGGAACTGACCATTAGCTATGTGGGCTATAAAACTTATACTACGGAAGTCACGTCATGCAGTGTTTTTTTAAATATTCTCATGACGCCCACAACAGATGATCTAGAAGAAGTTCAATTAATGGGCAGTGCTGCTCAGGATCGCGAATTATTGCGGGTTCCTGTTTCTGTGGTAGAATTGGACAAAAGGGAGCTTAAACGTGGCACCGGTCTTTACCTTGACGACGCTATAAATGCTAATGTTCCCGGAGTTACCATGCAACGTCGTGCGGTGTCTTCTGGGCAACAATTCAACATTCGCGGTTATGGAAATGGAGTGGGCTTTCGTGGAGCTTCAAACAATTTTGACGGCCAGGGTTATAAAGTCTATCTCAATAATATTCCTATCACTGATGCGGAAGGCGTTACCCAGCTTGACGACATCGATTTTAGTTCTATAGGTGAAGTTGAGGTGATAAAAGGGCCTGCCGGCACTAAATATGGTCTGGCCATTGCTGGCGCGGTAAACTTACAGACGGTACGACCGCAAC
>JBBPYO010000238.1:0-4399 GCA_038199845.1 Flavobacteriales bacterium | reverse complement strand
CTGCATCGCCGAAAAAAGCCCCTTTTACAATTCCAAAAATGGGAAAACGATACTCAATATTGGCTTCCAGACGGATGTTTCCGGTCTGATCAAAAAAGGAAGACGTAGTAGCTTTTTGATCCGGTTCATAAGTCCCGGGCCCTAGTGAACGAATCTGAAACGCCCTTACACTATAAGGTCCACCGGAGAAATATTGCTTGGTGTATGGTAGCACATCAGAGTTTCCGTAAGGCAAACCAATTCCAGCAAAAATGCGTGTTGCAATCTTTTGATCTTTCCCAAAATTAAAATGATATCTAAAATCACCATCAATTTTTGCATATTGCGCAAATTCCAGCCCTATAAACTTTTTAGGTTCTTCTGCATTGCTACCAGCAATGAGACTTATACTATTACCTGCCGTATCAAAATTAATATTAGCATAAAATTGATGTGTTTTTTCAGTATCTATCATACCATTATAGGTAAAAGAATAGGTGAGACCAGAAATAAACTGCTGATCAAAACTGGATTTCAGAATTAAATTGTTATTCAAAATTTCATTAAACTCGGGGGTAGTTTTCGCAAGGTTTACATAATTAATTGAAAGTGGATTGAGCTCATGAGATACATATTTGTTGGCTTGCCAGATATATCCAAAAGTCGCAGTGCCCGAAAGCAAGGTATACAGGCGCGTCCTATTTAAGTAATCTACTCCAAGACTGACTTTGGTCTTGGGAATGCTATATTTAAACCAGTTTTTGTCGATTTTAATGGGGAAAAGCAACCGTGGAAAAATAAGATCTGCATTAAGTCCCAACAACAACGTGCTTTTACCTGCGGTGGCATTTGCACCGCCACCGGTCTGAATCTCATAGCCCGCTTTGGCAGAAAGGTTAAGCGTTTCGCCTCCGTGAAATATATTCCTATTTGTAAAAGTTCCTTGTAAAGTGGGACCAGCAAAACCGTTGGATTTGGTGACTGCCTGCAACTCAGAGCGCAGCGCGTATTTATTGAGCGGAGACAGATAAATATTAGCTTCTAACTGTCCCAGACTATCGTTTGCATCAGTGTCCAGCTCGTTATATTGAATGTTGATGAATTTATAAATCCCAATAGAACCCAATCTCCTGCTCGTATTTTTTGACGTTTCGGGATCATAAAACTGGCTTTCTTCCAGCAATATAAACGGATCTAAGCGATTTGGCTTAAAAAAAGTATCGCTTTGGAAGAAATTCTTTTCCGCAAATCGGTCTGGCGTCCCGTGGGTAGAATCTTCCACACCGGCATAATTGGGATAAATATTGACACTACTAATTTTATAGGGAATCACCGATTTTGCTGGAACGTCGTTTTTAAGTTTTACGTACATATCCAATTTACGTGTCTCGTACTGATTGGTATCTGCTTCAAATATTAAAAAACCAGGATTAAAGTTGTAATATCCCTTATTTTTTAATTGGTTATCAATGCGGCTGCGTTCGGCTTTAAAGGCATTTAGGTTAAAGCGCATTCCCTTTTTCAGGATCGCTTCATCCAGTCCTTTTTTAATATCACGGTATACCAGCAAACTGTCGGAATCCAGTTGATAACTGCTGAGTTCGTAAGGATTGGCGATTTTCACGCTATACGTTACGCTTCCGGTTTTATCCTTTTGATTTTCTGTTGTGGAAGAGGTTACATTGCTGTAAAAAAACCCGTTGTTCTCTAGGCGGTTGAGTAACAGTTTTTCCATTTCCAACGTTTGAACGTCAGAAAGATATACTGGCTCCTCCCCTATTTTTTTATTGAGGAATTTATTGATAAATCCGGGTCTTTCGCGCTGTGCTTTGTAGTAAAAATATAGACCAGGGCGCATGCCGAGCACTTTACCGTTAGGCGCTGGGCGAAGCACACCTTGAAGTTGGCTCTCGAGACCAGATTGGTTTTTGATCACCGTATCTGATGTAACATCCAGCGTAGCTCCTTCATAAAGCAGCTTTTCCTCAGGAATGAATTTTTCCACACTACAGCTCTGCAACATTCCGCCTACGGCGAAAAAAAGCACCAAAAAACACCCTAAAAAGGCCGATTTTAGATTAAAATGGAGTGTTTTTTTAGTTTTCATTCTTCTTTTTTTCCTTGGTAGTTTCTTCTTCAATTTGATTTGGTCTGAACAAACTTTGCCATAACTGGTCAAATTTGTCGAATTCCTTCGTAAAAAGTAGCGAAATACCGCTAATAATCAGTTGCCCATCAATTACATTTTCAAATTCATTCTTACGGAAACCTTTCACACTAAAACGGCCATCTTCGGTAAGTAAGTATTCTAGGCTCACATTGCCTATTACCGGGCTGGGACCGTCAGACTCAGAAGGGCTTCCCTCTAGATCTACGTTACTGCCCACGCTCACAATAAGTCGGTCATCAAGTAATTTTTTCTGTGCGGCAACATCCAGGGTAGTTCTCTCTTTTCCTCCGCCTTCTCCCTGATAATCGGTGTAGCTATCCAACCCAAAATTGAGCTGCACACCACTATTACCAAGTAATTTATCTGAAAAAGTATTTAACTGATCAGAAATGGCGTCATTAATATTGTCACGTGCAATACTTGCAGTTCCGCCTCCGGAACCATCACTGCCAGAATTTGGGAAAAATTTATTGAGGACCAAAAGCGAAAAAACCTGTTTGTTAAGTTCATTTTCCTGTTGATTGAGCTGCTGGACTCTAGCATAAACCTGTCCTCCAATTGCACCTTGAGCGTCTTTAGGCATATCCAGATTAAATGTAATCACCGGTTGTATTAGCTCGCCATTGACATTGAGATAGACTTCAAAATCCAATTCTTGCCTGGCCTTTTGTTGTAGCCCGGCATCACCAGTAGTATTAATTAGTCCACTAGCAGCGGTTTCCAAATTATAAAACGCGCTTACATCCAAGGAAGCATTAAATGGATCGCCAGACCAGACCACTTTACCGCCCTGTGCAAGTTCAAAGCGCCTTTTAACCAAATTATACAAACTTAATTCATAGTGACCTTTATCAATCTCATAAATTCCGGTGAGGGTCATTCGTCCATTGGGCTTCATAGTGAAATCTAGATCGGCATCACCCTGCACCTGTAAATTATCGCCGGTTTCCTCATCGATCACAATATTGAAAACTGCCGCTTTATTGACCTTTAAACGCGCGGTTACATCAATACCTGATAAAGTGTACGATTCTTCTTCCGTTTGTGTAAGGATCGCATCGGGATTTTCTTTATCTACAAAGATCACCACGCCATCCATAGATTCAATCTGGGCTTGTGAAGCTGGCAAAACATACGTGACATTGGTATCTTCGCCTACCGTAAGATCTAGATTAACCTTGGGAATATTGAGGTTTCCAGTTAGGCTTGCATCAGCATCAAAACTCAGATCGCCATAAACGAGCTCAAAATCATCCTTTGTGGAATGGAGCACCTGAAAATCTTTCGCTTTAAAATCAAGATCGAAAGTGGGCACCAGAAGATCTTCGGTCCCCACGGTTCCGTTAACGGTAAAGGCATTCTGCTGCGGATCCTGGATTTTAAAATTATCAAAATAAATACCAGCGTTATCCAATTTTATAGTTTCCTGCGCTAGTAGAAAACGCGTATTTATTTTAGAAACCTTAAACGCGGCATCGTTAAAAGTGATGTTTCCGTCGTAAATAGGATCTGCTGTGGTACCGCTCACTTGGATTTTACCGGCAAGACTGCCCTCGGTTTCTTTTAATTCATCAAAGGAAAAAGCCTCAAGCGTTTTCATTTTTACTTCATTGAGATCCAAATTCAGATCTAGCTTGGCCGCTTCTGGACTTGCCACGTAAGAACCGGTAAGATCAAGATCTGCCGCTCCTCCTTTTATACCCAGATCAAATTTGTAATCACTGCCATTTTCTGAACTGGCTTGAAGTGCCAGCGTTCCCATCTCCACCCCTGTCACTTTAAAATCATTGATCTTGAGATCTGCCAATAATCCCGGACTGTTAGCGGGATCTTCGATAATAAAATTCCCATTGAGCGAACCGTTTGCCAGATTTTCATCAGGATTGAGGTAGCTTAAAAAAGTGGCCAACTTAAAATTCTTAAAATTGATCCCTATATGATCTGTATCTATGCCCGGCATTGTGTTGCTGATTTGAAACTGCTGCTCATTGCGACTTAAAATAAAATCTTCAAAACGGGTCAGTTTATCGGATAAAATGATCTTATTATTGGGATTGATCGTCCATGGGTTTCTGTTTAGGATAAGTTCCGAAGGATCAATGCTTATTTGGAGATTTTCGTCTACGCGTGCTATTTTTGAAAGAATATGAATCAATTCCTCCTTCTCGTCATAGGAAGTGAAATCCAGATTAAGCTGTTTATTGGCCACTTGACCATTCAGAATTGTGGTATTTATCGCAATGGGAAGAT
>JBBPYO010000237.1:0-4551 GCA_038199845.1 Flavobacteriales bacterium | reverse complement strand
CTACGGTAGGATTTAAATTTCATTAGAATAATTCGATAAAACCGTTATTTAATTAGAATAGCTGTTCTTGACTTTTCACCTTTATTTTTTATGCGTTCCCTTGAAAACGGGTCGGGCTTTGCGTTTCAATCTTTTTATTCGTCCCTCATAAAAAAGGATTTCCACTTCAGTCCCTAACGCGGATTGGATTATAATGATAATCATTCGTGGATAAAGGATGGGATTTAGCTGTTCTTGACTTTGCCCCCTTATTTTTTGGGCGTTCCCCTGAAAACGGGTCGGGCTTTACGTTTCAATCTTTTTATTCTTCCCTCATAAAAAGGATTTCCACTTCAATCCCTAACGCAAGACCAAGTATTACGATTAAGGCTCGAGAATATTTGGGTAAAACCTGATTATTAAATTAATGTTTTAGAGTAATTTATAAGTAACAGGATTGTTTTAAACCTGCAACTTTCAACCCTTTCTAACCCTCCCATTATCTCTCAAAATCGCCCTATTTAGACTATAATTCAATGGCTTGATTATCAAAAAACTAGGGAATTTAAACAATTAAGATTTTTGGATCTGAGATGGTATTGTTTTATCTCAAAAATATCGTACTTTTGCCCTCCTTTTGGCAACGTCAGAAAGCGCCAGAAGGGATTGAAAATCAAATAATTTAAACCTCTTTTACAAAAACTCCGTTGATTCGCTTTCAGAGGGATGTAGAATACAAATAATTAATCAGCAATGGCTGAAGAAGAAAAAACAAATCCAAATCCTCAAAACGAGGCAACGAAGGAAGAAGTAAAACAGACTACAGAAAACGTGGAAAGGGCAGATTCTATTGACGAAAAAGCACTTGAAGATCTAGCTACAAAAGCAAATACTTCAGATGAGCCAAAGCGTGAGGAAAATGTAGAACTTAAAAGTTCCGTAGCACATGCTGAAGAGCTGGCGACTGAGTCTATGCCAAAACCTACAGATCACCGAAGTGCATCACAGTCAGATCCTAAGAAATTTCTTGAAGAATTTAACTGGCACAATTACGAAGAAGGTATTGACGTAATAGACGACGGTAAACTGGAAGAATTTGAGAAACTTGTTAAGGAGAATTTTGTAGATACTCTTGATGATGAAGTGGTTGAAGGTACCGTGATTAATATCACAGATCGTGATGCGATCATTGATATCAATGCTAAGTCTGAAGGTGTTATCTCTTTAAACGAATTCCGTTACAATCCAGACCTTCAGGTAGGGGATGTAGTAGATGTACTTATAGATGTGCGCGAAGATGCGACGGGACAATTGATCCTTTCTCACCGTAAGGCACGTGTTATCAAGTCTTGGGAGCGTATCAACAAGGCTCACGAAGAGAGTACAATTGTTACCGGTTTCGTTAAAGCACGTACTAAAGGCGGTATGATCGTAGATGTGTTTGGTATCGAAGCGTTCCTTCCAGGATCGCAGATCGATGTTAAACCTATTCGCGATTACGATGCTTACGTGAACAAAACAATGGAATTCAAGGTTGTGAAAATCAATCAGGAATTCAAAAACGTTGTTGTTTCGCATAAAGCACTTATCGAAGCGGATATTGAAGAACAGAAAAAAGAAATCATTAGCCAACTTGAAAAAGGTCAGGTACTTGAAGGTACCGTTAAAAACATTACCTCTTACGGTGTGTTTGTTGACTTGGGCGGCGTAGATGGACTGGTTCACATTACAGACCTTAGCTGGTCTAGAATCAACCATCCTAATGAGATCGTTGATCTTGATCAGAAACTTAACGTTGTTATTCTTGACTTTGATGAAGATAAAACACGTATTCAACTTGGTCTTAAACAACTTAAGAAACATCCATGGGAAGCCCTTGGTGACGAGCTTAAAGTTGGCGATCGCGTAAAAGGAAAAGTAGTTGTAATCGCAGATTACGGTGCTTTTGTTGAAGTGGAAGAAGGTGTGGAAGGATTGATCCATGTAAGCGAAATGTCATGGTCTACGCACTTGCGCAGCGCTCAGGACTTCGTAAACGTAGGAGATGTTGTAGAAGCCGAAATTCTTACACTGGATCGTGAAGACCGAAAAATGTCTCTTGGTATCAAGCAATTGAGCCAAGATCCATGGACTGATATTACGACCAAATATCCTGTAGGTTCACGCCACAATGGTATTGTACGTAACTTTACCAACTTCGGTGTCTTTGTAGAGCTTGAAGAAGGTATTGACGGGTTGATATATATATCAGATCTTTCTTGGACCAAGAAAATCAAGCATCCTTCAGAATTCACCGATATAGGTGCAAAACTGGATGTAGTTGTTCTAGAACTTGATGTGGAAGGCCGTAAATTGAGCCTGGGTCACAAACAGATCGAAGATAACCCATGGGATAAATATGAAGCTGAATTTGCTGTTGGAACCAAGCACACCGCTACAATTGCTGAGATTGTAGACAAGGGAGCTACTATTGACTTTAACGAAGACATTAACGCATTTGTGCCTAATCGTCATTTGGAAAAAGAAGATGGAAGTAAACTTACCAAAGGTGAGGAAGCAGAATTCCAAATCATCGAGTTCAATAAAGACTTTAAACGTGTAGTTGCATCGCATACTGCAATGTTTAGAGAAGAGGAAGCGAAAATCGTTAAGCAGGCTGCCAAAAAAGCAGCAGATTCTGCAACGGCGAGCGCTCCTACCTTTGGAGATACTAATGATGCACTTGCAGAATTGAAAAGGAAAATGGAAGGCGGCAAGAAATAAACCGAATTTCATTTCTGAATACATAGTAAAAACCCTTTGGAGCAATCCAAAGGGTTTTTTTTTGGTTTATAAATATTTCATTATCAAAGATTTACACTATAATTTGGAGATTTTTAAGCGATAAAAAACACAGTTCATAGCCGGAGCGAGTATTCTACTCCTTAAGCTGGCGCGAGTGTCTCAATGGTGCCTTCACTGCCAGTTCGCAGCTTTCACGATATAACAATTTTAGTAATTCATATTAAGTACGTTATTAATACGCAAAATCATTAGTTTCTATTTTCTCTTTTCTCTTTTCTCTTTCCTCTTTTATCATTTCCTTTTTTTATCTCATTTTCAGCAATTCTATCGCCGCCTGAAACGGAGTAATTCTGCCTGAATTGATTGCATCAAGATATTGTGGAAAGCTATTTTTCACCTCTTTTTTGCCATAAAAGTCGTCTTTTAGGGCGTTTTCTATACTTTGGCGAAGCCAATAGGCATTCTGATTTTTTCGGTTTTGTTCAAAATAACCGTTACTTTGGGTTGTTTTTAGATAGTTTTGGACGATTTCCCAAGCATTTTCCACACCTGTATTTTGAAGTGCGCTACAGATCGCCACCTTAGGTTGCCATTCGCTCGCTTTTGGTGGATAAAGATGTAGCGCTCTCGCGAACGCACTTCTTGCCAGTGCGGCCGGTTTTTCCATCTCGCCGTCAGCTTTATTGATCAGGATAGCGTCGGCCATTTCTATGATTCCACGTTTAATGCCCTGCAGTTCGTCGCCGGCTCCTGCGAGTTTCAGGAGTAAAAAGAAATCGGTCATGGAATGTACCGCAACTTCACTCTGTCCCACACCCACGGTTTCCACAATAATCACGTCATAACCGGCCGCTTCGCAAAGAATGATCGCCTCCCGGGTTTTACGCGCAACACCGCCCAGCGAATCCCCTGATGCTGAAGGTCTGATAAAAGCCATTGGATTAACGGACAGGGTTTCCATTCTGGTTTTATCGCCCAGAATACTTCCGTGTGATAGTCCACTGGTGGGATCTACCGCCAGCACCGCCACTTTTTTGCCCAGCGCGATGAGCAGATTTCCCAGTGCTTCTATAAACGTACTTTTTCCTACTCCGGGAACGCCGGTAATCCCTAAACGCAAAGAAGTATTTGCATGAGGCAAACAACCATCAATAATGCGCTGGGCGATTTCTTTGTGTGCTTCCGCGCGGCTTTCAATAAAGGTTATGCTTCGGCTAAGGGCGGTCATGTTTCCGTTCAAAACTGCTTCGAGCAGCTGAGGTACATCAACAGACTCCCTTCTGCGAGCGATAATTTTTTCCGCGGAAGCGGTACTAATGTTTTTCGTTTTTTTCAATATATCGAAACTGAAATTTAAAGATAGCGGATACCTCAAATTTAGGCAATTGTTTTTTATGAAATGTTTAAGAGCGTGGCGTTGACGGGATGTTTCACTATTACTATCTTGTTTGCTCATTCAAAAGAAAAATCTATTATGAAAGCAATATATACCGCAAAAGCAACAGCACAAGGAGGAAGGGATTCTAGCGTAAAAACCGATGATGGTACGATTGATTTTGACCTGAGCATTCCTAAAAGTATGGGTGGTGATGGTGGAAAGGGTGCAAACCCTGAGCAGTTCTTTGCTGCTGGATACTCAGCGTGTTTTGGAAGCGCACTCGCGCATGTAGCCCGTACTCACAAAATAGATTTGGGTGATTATACAGTTCAGGCAACTGTAAAAATAGGCAAGAATGAAGATGATATGTTCCAACTTGCCGTTGTGCTTGACTGTTATTTGCCAACTGT
>JBBPYO010000236.1:0-3738 GCA_038199845.1 Flavobacteriales bacterium | reverse complement strand
CACCTGAGTAACGTTCCTGTCTTAAGTATTGACCATAGCCAAGACCATCTTGGTTACCGGTTATACCATAGTTCAAACGTAGTTTAAGCGTTGAAACCTTGTCTCCTATAAAATCCTCTTCATTGATTTTCCATGCAAAGGCACCAGATGGGAAATACCCGTATTTATTATTCGGGCCGAATTTTGAAGATCCATCGGCGCGTACAGTTGCGGTAAATAGGTATTTATCTGCGATGGTATAGTTAATCCTGGCAAAAAAGGATTGCAATTCATCTGTATTATCATAAGTATCTGTAAACACGGCTTGTACAGGTGTGCTTGTGCCATCTATATTATCTATTGTTGGATCTGGAAATAAGCGCGTTACAAATATGCCATTTGTCTTTGGAGAAAAACCATATGATTGATAGGAACCTGTAACCAGTGACTCTAGGATATTTTTGGAATTTTTGAGATCTCTTCCCATTTCATTAAGGTTTGTCGAGCTAAATCCACGGCCACTGGTATTATCGCCTTGACTACGAAAATCCTGAAAAGAATATCCGGCAAGTGCGTCGATTTTAGAACCGTCGAAATCTTTATTATAGTTTACTGTAAATTCAAACAAGCGGTTGGTTTTCTCAAGATTTCCCCGAAAACCCAGTCCGGTATCTCCCGCTCCCGCATTAAATGAACTTGAGGCGATGGCAGCTTCACTTGTAGAATTGGATTTATCATAACCTACGGTTCCTTTAGCGGTAAGGCTTTCGGTAATGTTATACTCGGCAGAAAAATTTATCAGGAAACGATCGGTATGTACTTCACTCAACCAATTGTCAAGTAGGTTAATTGGGTTGATCCTATTGCCAGGGTTAAAGTTAGTGTCTGCTGGCCATGTCGGATTAGCAGTATAAGCAGCGCCAAGAACATCCCCTGTCGATCCGGCAGTCGCACTTAACGGTGGAGCCTCATCGTTAACACGGGATAATGTACTTTGCAAATTTAATTGTAATTTATCTGAAAATAGACGCTGAGATGCATTTATCCTCCCGGTGATGCGCTCTTGTGAAGACTCCTCAATAATCCCCAATTGATCTGCATAATTAAAGGTAGCTCTTACATTTCCAGAACCATAATTCCGGCTGTATGCTAAGTTATTATTCGTTGAAGCAACGCTACGAGTCACATATGATTGCCAATCTGTATCATTGCCTAAATCCTGAGCAGTGCCACCAAAGGCCTGAACTGCGGAAAGGAATTGTGTCCTATTTAAAAGGTCAAAATCATCAGCAGGCTGAGAATAACTTGTTTCTGAAGAAAATTCAAAAGTCCCACCCTGACTGCCGCCACGACCACTCTTTGTAGTAATGATCACTACGCCGTTTGCACCTCTTGAACCATATATTGCAGTTGCAGAAGCATCTTTTAAAATACTAATGTTTTCAATATCGCTTGGATTTAAAAAGCTAAGTGGGTTACGTGACGAACTTGATCCTATACCGAGATTACCGGTGTCTGCTGAGGTGTCACCAGAAGGTAAAGGGACGCCGTCAACTACGAATAGGGGATTATTATTGGAACGAACGGATGAGGTACCTCGAATCCTTATGGAAACACCTGCACCAGGTTCACCACTATTCTGAGCAATTTGTACACCAGAGGTTTTACCCTGTATTAACTGTTCTGGTGAGGAAATCACACCTTTATTAAAATCTTCTGAGGTGACTGATGATACAGCTCCCGTTGCATCTTTAACAGTAGTCTGACCGTAGCCTATTACAACAACTTCGTCTAGTGCGTTCGAATCTTCAGACATTTGTACATCTATCACTGAACGGCCACCTACAGCTGTTTCCTGCTGAGCAAAGCCCACGTAACTAAAAACAAGAGTTGCATCATTTGGCACATCATTTATGGTATACTTCCCGTCAAAATCTGTTGTGGTTCCATTTGTAGTTCCTTTTACCAGAACATTGGCGCCAGGAAGGGGGCCATTAGGTTCTGTTACCGTACCGGTTACCGTCTGGGCTTGTAAAACACCTGCCCAGGTGATCGCGGAAAATAAGAAAATACATCGGAGTATTAATTGCTTCATAAATTTATGGTTTTTATTGACTATCTAAAGGTGTAGTTGCTTACTACAACGCGATAAATATATGGAAAAAAAAGTTACGAAAACGATAAAGTTACGAAAACGATTGCAGTACTAATAAGGGTATTTTTTACGTTTATCGTAAGAATTACTTGATTTGATCTATTAATTTTCATTTAGAAAACGATATTATGCATTTATAATAAATTGTTTTTGAGGTTACTGTTTCAAAATCAAAGTTTGTAATCTACGCTAGTATCAACAATAGAATGTATTTCATCTTCCTTCTTCATTCTCTCAAGTTTATAACTGATAAGCATAAAATATTTATGATCCTCAGTGTGATCTATTGGATCGAAATTCCCTAAGGAATACGGGGAAGTCAATTTTAAGGAAAGCCATATCTTTGAAGAATGAATTATGATGTACTTGTAGTAGGTGGTGGTGCGGCGGGATTTTTTGCTGCCATAAATATCGCCGAGCAAAAACCAGGGCTGCAAATCGCAATTTTAGAACGCGGAGGTACTTGCCTAGAAAAGGTGCGTATTTCTGGAGGAGGACGCTGCAACGTAACCCATGCCGAATTTTTACCGCGCCCACTTTCCACAAATTACCCACGGGGTGAAAAAGAACTTTTGGGTCCTTTTAATCGTTTTATGACCGGTGACACGATAGCCTGGTTTGAAGACCGCGGCGTTGCACTGAAGATTGAAGATGATGGGCGTGTTTTTCCTATCAGCGATAACTCTGAAACGATCATTAATTGCTTTGAAGAAGCAGCCCAAAAATATGGTATTGATATTCTCGTAAAACATGCCCTTAAAAATATCACTAAAAATACTTCGCATTGGGATTTAAACACTTCTGCGGGCGATTTTACGGCAAGAAAGGTGATTTTGGCCACGGGTAGCAATCCGAAAATATGGAAATTACTTTCGGCCTTGGGTCATTCCCATATTTCGCCGGTTCCTTCTTTATTTACTTTTAATTGTAAGGACAATCGCATCGCAGATTTACCCGGCCTGGCAACCACCGTAGAAGTTCAATTACTTGACACAAATGAGAATGTGCTTAAAGATGAGCGTTCGCAGCGCGTAGATCGTGGAGGGCTGCCGGCGCCATTGCTCATAACGCACTGGGGATTTAGTGGTCCAGCGATTTTGAAACTTTCGGCCTGGGGTGCTCATGAGCTTGAGCAGGCTGGTTATCACTTTAAAATTGCGATCAATTGGCTTCCCGAACATAATCCGGAGACCGTTCTGGATTCCATTGAAACCTTTAAAGTAAAGCGCGCAAAGCAGCAAGTGGGAAGTGCTTCACCTTTTAACATTCCAAAACGGCTTTGGCAAAAACTCGTAACAGGTGCGCTCGCGGATGAAAACAGGCGCTGGGCAGACCTTACCCGACAAGAAATGATTGATCTCACCCAAGAATTGACGCAGGGTATTTTTGCTATTTCGGGTAAAAGTACTTTTAAAGAAGAGTTTGTAACTGCTGGTGGAATTGATCTAAAAGAAGTGGATTTTAAAACCTTCGAAAGTAAATTACATCCCAGTTTGTATTTTGCAGGTGAGATCCTTAATATAGATGCTATAACCGGTGGTTTTAACTTTCAGAATGCATGGACGGCGGGTTTTATTGTTGCAGAGGCTATTGCAACTGCCGAT
>JBBPYO010000235.1:0-3729 GCA_038199845.1 Flavobacteriales bacterium | reverse complement strand
CTTGATATGGGCAAATTGCGCGCAAAGCATCAAAAATGCCATCGCCAGTGCAGGCCAGACCACAGGAGAATCATACCAAATACCAGTAACCAGTAAAGTGGAAATTGCAATTTTTGAAGCGCCCACCGCATTACGCGCCAGATCTGGTAAACCATATTGTTTGAATTCTTTTACAATATTGTCAAAACGAAACACCCAGACAGTAATGATGGAAATGGCTATTATAAAAATAGCGATAGTAGATAATGTTGTCATAACAGTTTTTGTTTAAATTTAGGTATTAAAAGTTGAACGATTAGTAACTATAATTGGAATAATGCGTAGTTAGCGAATCAATTAACGACATACTTTTGACTAGCTTTACCAACTCGATTCGTTATTTTTACTGAAAAAGATGCAAGAGGAAGCAAAAAAAGAAATTCATATTATAGGTGCGGGTATAAGTGGATTGATCGCTGCCTTAGTACTTGAGGAAAAAGGTTTTTCCACAATCATCTATGAAGCTACAGATCGGGTAGGAGGACGCGTTAAGACTGATATATATAATGGTTATCAGTTAGATCACGGCTTTCAGATTTTGTTGGGTGCTTATCCTAAAGCAAAACAGTATCTCGACTATAATGCTTTAGAAGTACAGGAAATCTTACCGGGCGCGGTAATTTTTAATGATGGAAAAATATCTAAACTCGGCGATCCTTTACGGGAAATTTCCTTTTTATGGCCAACATTAACGTCGACCGTAGCCACTTTGGGAGATAAGATTAATGTGCTGAAATTATATTTTAAGCTTAAGGATAAAGCATTTTCAGCAATTTTTGAGGAAAAAGAGCAAACCACTTTAATCTATCTAAAAGAATTTGGCTTTTCTAACCGCATTATCACCCAGTTTTTTAAACCTTTTTTTACCGGTATTTTTCTTGAACCGGATCTAAAAACCTCAAGCCGAATGTTTGAATACGTTTTTAAGTTATTTGGTGAAGGAGCCGCTTTGTTGCCCAAAAATGGAATCGCCGCCATCCCAGAACAGTTGAAGAGTAGGTTAAAAACGACAACTTTTAAGTTCAATACGAAGGTACAGCAAGTTGCGGACGGGGCAATTTATTTAGATGACGGTTCCAAAATTGTTAGTAAAAACACCATTATTGCAACCACAGCTAGCAATCTTGTCACCAACCTTAAAAACCAAACTACACAGTGGAAATCATGCATCAATTTTTATTTTGAAGTGGATTCAAGGAAAATTGACCAACCCATAATTGGTCTTATTGCGGATGAAAACGCTCTTATCAACAACATATTTTACCATAATTCCATAGAAACAGCTCAAAAAGGATCAAAGGAATTATTATCGGTTACCGTGGTAAAATCGACCAATCTGGACGAAAAACAGCTTCTGGAGCGCATTATTGAAGACTTAAAAGTATTTTGTGGTATTGAAAATGTAAACTACCTAAAACGCTACACTATAACGCAAGCACTTCCAGATCTGCAGCAAATACAATACGAACTTGCACCCAGTGAAACACAATTAACCAACGGAATTTTCTTGGCCGGTGATCAGTTATTGAACGGTTCTTTAAATGCAGCCATGATTTCTGGAGAACGGGCCGCAATGGCGGTTATTAAAAAAATAGCTGGAGGTATAATTAGCGGTTAGACCTGATTTTAAAAAAAAATGACAATGGAAGAACAACTTAATAATCCGCTGCACGGTGTAAAATTAGCAGATATTCTAGATTTTTTGGTAGATAGATTTGGCTGGACGGAATTGGGGAATCGGATAAATATCCGTTGTTTTACGGAAAATCCCTCCATGAATTCAAGTTTAAAATTTCTTCGGAAAACGCCTTGGGCACGAACAAAAGTGGAGAATTTATACCTAAAATCGGTTAAAAACAGGTGATTATTGGCCTATAAATCAGATTAAAAAGACCATTTTTTATAATTCAAAGTTGTTCTGAATTTTCGACTTATTAGGATCAAAAAATAAAATCCGTGTGGGTTTTAATTAAAATTAAAGACGTTCATGAGCACCCTTGTTCAGATTTCCATATTTCCGGACCAACTTGAAGATAAAAAATTCCTCTTTAAAAAAGCACTTTCAAAAGCACGTCTCAAAGAAGAAAACGTGCGTGAATGGCGCATCCGAAAGCGCTCTATTGATGCGCGTCAAAATCCAGTCAAATTTCAGGTTCAGTTAGAATTGTGGAAACTGGATGAAGAACGCATAGAACTTCCGCCATTCCGCCCAAAAAAAATAATTGGTAATCAAGAAATTATTATTATAGGTGCTGGTCCCGCCGGAATCTACGCCGCACTTCGCGCTCTGGAAGCGGGGATTAAACCCATTATTTTTGAGCGTGGAAAAGATGTACGGGAACGTAGGCGTGATCTGGCCAAAATCAACAAAGAACAGATCGTAAATCCCGAATCCAACTATTGTTTTGGTGAAGGTGGCGCTGGGACGTATTCTGATGGTAAATTATATACGCGTTCTAAAAAGCGCGGAAATGTTCTCAAATCGCTCGAATGGTTCGTCCATTTTGGAGCAGATCCTGATATTTTAGTAGATGCTCATCCACACATTGGAACCAATAAGTTGCCAAAAATTATCACCGCAATGCGCGAAACCATTATTGCCGAAGGGGGTGAAGTCCATTTTGATGCTAAACTTACTGATCTGCAGATTGAAAATAATACGGTAAAGGCAATTCAAATCAACGCCGAAAAATGGCATACTTGCCAAAATTTGATCTTGGCGACGGGACATTCAGCCCGGGATATTTTTTACCTGTTGCACGATAAAAATATCAAGATCGAACCCAAAGCTTTTGCGTTGGGCGTTCGGGCCGAGCATCAGCAGGAACTCATTAACCAGATTCAATACCACGGCGCGCAAGATAATCCCTATCTGCCGCCTGCCGCGTATAGTCTTGTGGAGCAGGTTGACGGGCTGGGAGTATACTCATTTTGCATGTGCCCGGGCGGTATTATCGCTCCCTGCGCCACACAGCAAGAAGAAGTGGTAACGAATGGATGGAGCCCCAGCAAGCGTAATAATCCGTATGCCAATAGTGGGATTGTGGTGAGTATTGAACCGAAAGATCTGCCCAATTATGATCCTGAAAACCCCTTTGTAAGCCTGGATTTTCAAAAACTGGTGGAACGTAATTGCTGGGAAGCAGCCGGGAAAACACAGCGGGTTCCCGCGCAGCGTATGCTCGATTTTGTGGAAGGGAAACTATCTAAAGATTTGCCCAAAACCTCGTATCAGCCTGGGATTGTTTCAGTAGATCTTAATAAAGTGCTACCGCCCATGATCGCCAGCAGACTGCAGAAAGCTTTTGTAGTTTTTGGCAGAAGGATGAAAGGATATCTCACGAATGACGCTGTTTTGCATGCGCCGGAAAGCCGTACTTCTTCGCCGGTTTCCATTCCGCGGGATGCTAAAACGCTAGAACATATTGAGGTAAGTGGACTTTATCCCTGTGGCGAAGGCGCCGGTTACGCCGGTGGAATTATGTCTGCTGCGATAGACGGCATCAATTGCGTGGACGCGATTGTTGAAAAAATTGGGGTAAAAAACGGTTAAAAGGAGGATTTTTTAGTGATCTCTCGTCACCGCTGAAAAAGCGGTTCTGTCGAGATGACGGATGTGCTGAGGAAAATTAAAAGTCATTCCTGAGGGTTTGTCATTCTGAAACGCTACGTCATTCCGACAGCGCGAGG
>JBBPYO010000234.1:0-2683 GCA_038199845.1 Flavobacteriales bacterium | reverse complement strand
TTTATTGAATCTTTCCATTAATTCAAGTCCCTTTCCTTTAATGGAAACGGAACATTTAACCGCCCCTCTTTCAGCAAAGCTGAAATTTTCCTCTCCTTGAAAAGGAGGGGAGCGTTGCATTTTTAATTCCCCCCTCGGTGGTTAGGGGGAGGGACTAGGAGGACAATTCAATCAATGTATTCAATTTTTCCAATCCTTTCCCACTTAAAAGTGTTTCTTTGGCCAATTCAAAACTTGCTTTTGGTGAAAGGTTTCTAACCGTTGCGATCGCCATTCCGGCATTTGCCGAAACTACATTGTTCTGTGCTTCGCTGCCTTTTCCGCTGATGACCTGCATAAAAATAGCAGCAGATTCTTTGATGCTTTCGCCGCCGTAAATATCTTCTTGTTTAATTTCTGCTACGCCAAAATCTTCCGGAGATAGCATTCGCTCGCTAGTGTTAGTGATCGCTTTGGTTTTTCCAGTAAGGGCAATCTCGTCATAACCATCCAGAGCGTGCAAAATCGTAAAGTTCTTATCACCTTTCTGATACAGATAACCATACATGCGAGCCAGTTCAAGATTAAAAACACCCACCAACTGGTTCTCTGGAAATGCGGGATTTACCATGGGTCCCAGCATGTTAAAAAAGGTTTTTACCGCCAGTTCGCGGCGTATTGGCGCCACATTTTTCATTGCGGGATGAAAGAGCGGGGCGTGCAGTACACAAATTCCCGCCTCATCGAGGCAGCGGTTTAAAAATTCCTTATCACTACTGAATTTGATACCCAAATGTTCCATCACATTGCTGCTGCCACTCACCGAAGAAACCCCATAATTGCCGTGTTTGGTAACGTTAATTCCAGCGCCGGCAGCCACAAAAGAAGAAAGCGTGGAAATATTAAAGGTGTTCTTTCCATCGCCGCCAGTGCCGCAAAGATCAATGCTGTTGTAGCCTTTAAAATCCATAGCAAGACAAAGGTCCAAAAGCGCGTCGCGAAAACCTTCCAACTCACCTATGGAAATGCTGCGCATCATATAAACGGTCATAAAAGCGGCGATCTGACTGGGATTGTATTTTCCTTCGGAAATATTGACCAGCACCTCGCGCGCTTCTTGCTTATTAAGCTGCTCGTGATTGATGAGTCTGTTGAGTATTTGTTTCATTTTTTCCTCTCTAGCCCTCCATAATGGTAGGGTTTTATTCAATTATATTTTAATAATAGGAAGCGTCTCCTTAATTTTTTCCAATCTTATCACCGGTTGCTTCGATACAAATTCTGCTCCGCTTTCGCTCCGCAGAATTCACTCAGCCACCTTTTCAGTCGCAGTAATCAGTTGCAGCGGGCAGTTGATACTGGCAAAAGATTTTAATTTCATCTCATATCTCATATCTCATATCTTAAATCTAGAATCTCCAATATTATCACCCGTTGCTTCGATACAAATTCCGCTCCGCTCTCACTCCGCAGAATTCAATCAGCCACCTACATCTTATATTTAGAATCTCTAATCTTATCACCGGTTGCTTCGATACAAATTCTACTCCGCTTTCGCTCCGCAGAATTCACTCAGCCACCTAATTCTCACATCTAAATTCTCCAATCTCACCCCAAAACCCAATTTTCAATCATTTTTTTGCCTTCTGGTGTCAAAACTGATTCTGGATGAAATTGAACTCCGCGCAGGTCATAGCTGCGGTGGCGCAGCGACATGATCTGGCCGTTTACATCTACCGCAGTTATTTCCAGTTCCGCGGGAAATTGCGACGGGGAAACTACCCAGGAATGATAACGGCCTATTTCAAATTCTTTGTCAATGCCTTTGTATAAAAGTTCGTCGGTAACGGTTTGGATTGCTGTAGTTGCTACACCATGAAAAACGGTATCAAGATTGATAAGGCTTCCGCCAAAAACCTCGCCAATTGCCTGTTGTCCCAGACATACACCAAAAATAGGTTTCTTGCCCGCGTATGCTTTGATAATGGGTTTTAAAAGTCCGGCCTCTTCAGGAATTCCCGGTCCCGGTGAAAGCATGATTTTATCATAATCAGCGATTTCTTCTAGCGTGACCTTGTCGTTCCGCTTTACGGTGACTTGACAATCCAACGCTTCCAGATAATGCACGAGATTGTAAACAAAACTGTCGTAATTGTCTATGACTACTATTTTAATCCCCATCCCCGGTCCATCCCCAGAAAGCAGGGGAGTTTGTTTGGTTTCTATTTTACTATGCTGTTTCATTCTTGACTTTTCTTATTGCTTAAAATAAACATCCCTTTCATCTTAGCTGAAATTTTTCCTTCTTGAAAAGGCGGGGAGCTGTTTAATTCCCCCTTCGGGGGCTAGGGGGAGCTTTAAATCTCCTCCGCCAACTCCAATGCTCGAGTAAGTGCGCCCAATTTATTATAGACTTCTTGAAGTTCATTTTCCGGTTTGCTGTCACTTACCACACCGGCGCCGGCTTGATAATGCAATTTGTGGTTTTTACTGAGAAAGGAACGAATGATAATCGCATGGTTAAAATCGCCATAAAAGTCCATAAAACCGATCGCACCGCCATAAAAATCCCGGTTTACGTTCTCATATTTTTCTAGCAATTGCATGGCGCGATGTTTTGGCGCTCCGCTCAGCGTTCCTGCCGGAAAAGTATCTGCAACTACTTGCATGGTTGAGGTCTGCGGATTCTTGGTTGCGGTCACTT
>JBBPYO010000233.1:0-6534 GCA_038199845.1 Flavobacteriales bacterium | reverse complement strand
TCCCATTTTAAAGAAGAATCTCCCAACTGAGTAGGTTCCAAAGCTGGTCGACCATTATAGGATTCACCATCAATTAAACTTCGACTGGCAAAGTCGCCAATTCCTGCATTTCCAGTAACGCCCCAACTTGCCCTTAATTTTAATAAAGAAAGTATATCACTATCTTTCAAAAAATCTTCATCAGATAGTATCCAAGCCCCTGAAACGGCTGGAAACAGACCATACTGTTCATCTTTTCCAAACCTAGAACTTCCATCATAACGTAAACTTCCCTTAAATAAATATTTATCGAGAACATTCAAATTCACCCTTCCAAAATAAGATAGAAATGTATATTCGGTCCTGCTGGAACCACCATCTATAATTTCTGAGGCACTATCAACAGTACGAAGATCATCGGAAGGAAATCCCTGGCCCTGAACATCCTGTTGTTTTCTTCGGTCATCTTCAAAAGACATACCTGCAGTAGCTTCTAAATTTATAGCATCGCTGATATCCGTAAAAAAGTTAAAATAATTATTCAGGGTATATTTCTCATTTTGCACGCTATTGGCCCGGGCAGAACCTCCGACTGATTGTGATTCGGTTAAATGACCATCAAAAGTTTCAGCGGTTTGAACGTTTAGATCATATCCCAGTTCAGAGCGAAAGCTTAGGCTTGGTATAATCTGATATTGCGCATAGGCATTTGCAATTGTTCTCCAGATGCTTGTTGTGTTTTCTGCATTATATTCCTGGTTCAAAAAATTGTAGTAGAACGTATCTGGATTGGGCACGCCATTATCTAGAAAAGGTTTTGTAAAAGGCAATTGTGCAATAGCTTGCAAGGGGGTGGAGAATTGATTATCGTTGGCAAGCCGGTTAATTTGGGTCTTGGAAATACTAGAAGTGACCCCTATCTGCAATTTTTCTGATACATTATGATCTATATTCGATCTAAAACTATAACGTTCTAGATTATTGCCTCTTATAATGGCGTCGGTTTTATTATATCCAGTCGATAAAAAAAACTGCGTCTTTTCCGAACCCCCAGAAGCACTCAAATTTAGGGTTTGTACAGCGCCCTCAACCAATGCCAGATCCTGCCAATTGGTATTTACAGCAGCATTTTTCCAGTCTGCCTCATTTTCGGCAATATCGTTCAGGTCATTTGTAACATCAGCTTCCGTTTTGCCCACATTAAGGTAGGCTTCCCTTATAAGTTCAACATATTGTTCGGTGTTCAAAAAGTTGCGTTTGTTCGTGGCCTCACTCCACCCATAAGAAGTGCTTAAGGATACTTTTGTATCTCCTGATTTTCCACGTTTAGTGGTTATCAAAACAACTCCGTTGGTTCCCCGTGCCCCATATATGGCAGCAGATGATGCATCTTTTAAAATTTCTATCGAAGCAATATCATCAGGATTCAAACTTATTAAAGGGTTAATTGGGGAGTCATTTATATTTTCATCGCTGTTAATGATTGGGATTCCATCAACCACATATAGTGGTTCCTGGCTCGAAGAAATGGTAGATACGCCCCGCACCCTTACTTTTATTCCTGATTCTGCTTTTCCATTTACCTGTGTCACCTGTACGCCGGCCGCCTTTGCAGCAAGGGTACTTTGTACACTGGGTATAGGTATATCATTGATTTCGCCCGCAGAGACCGAGGCTACATTATCGGTCAGGTTCCGTTTTGTGGATGTACCATAACCTACAACAATTACCTCATCCAAGGCTGCAGTATTTAAATCAAGATTTACATTTATATTGGTTGCACTGACCACTGGTATTTCCTGAGTGGAATATCCAACAAAACTATAAACCAATATATCTCCCTTGGAAGCTGAAATCATATAGTTTCCATCAAAATCAGCCTGTACCCCTCGCGCAGTTCCTTTTACCAGGATGTTTACACCCGGTAGTGGCATGTTATTCTCATCTTTCACCGTTCCACTTATTTCCAGATTCTGTGCATAGGAAAAACTGGTATAAGAAAATATAAACAACGTTATAATAAATGTTAATTTTAGTTGCATAATTGAATGAGTTTGAATTAACCATATCAAAAGTGCTAATTAAGAGTTAAAAAAGCAAGATTATAATACGATATTTACTGTAAATATTAAAAAATTCTCGTTTTGTGAAATTATGTAGAATATTGAGATATTGTCCTATCTGAAAATTTGAAGAGTTTGTATGAAATATCACTGCAACCTTAGAGCTGTGGAAGTTGTAACTAACCTTTTCCTGATTTCATATTTCTGCAATACACAACAGAGAAAAAACAGAGGTTGACTCATAATATTAGTATAGAATAATAAAAATTCTTTTCATTTTTTTTAATAAATTATACCTTGAACCAAATTGCCAATTATGAAAAAAACAATATTCTGTTCTGCATTTTTTTTATGTTTTCTTTTTCTTCATGCACAAAATAAAAGAAAACTTGTTCCAAGTGATGTATATAATTATAATTCTGTATCCAATCCACAGGTTTCGCCAGATGGGCAATGGATTTTATACAGCGTTGCAACACCAGATTCAACGAAAAACAAACAGCATTCCAATTTATTTATGTCAAGCTGGGATGGAAAGGAAAGCTTACAAATCACGTTCACGCCAGAGGGGGAATCTAATGCCAAATTTAGTCCTGATGGCAACTATATTTCTTACCTATCCTCAAAAAAGGTAGACAGTGTAGATACCAGTCAGTTGTGGTTAATGGATAGAAGAGGGGGAGAGGCGCAACAATATACTAAAGTAACGCAAGAACTTGAGGATTATGAATGGTCACCAGACGGTTCTAAAATTGTGCTGGTAATGAAAGATGCAGAGGATAAGAAAAAGAAAAAAGAGAAAGTAAAAGATCCCATTGTTGTAGATCGATATCATTTTAAACAGGATATTACGGGTTATGTTCTAAATAAAAACACGCATTTATATCTATTGAATTTAGCTTCAAAAAACGTGGAACAACTTACCACAGGTGATTATGATGAAAAATCACCAGCTTGGTCCCCTGATGGAAAAAATATTGTTTTTGTAAGTAATAGAACAGAAACTCCAGACCGTAATGACGATTCAAGCATCTTTTTAATTGAAGTAAAAAAAGAAAGTCAAGCAAAACAGCTCACCAGTTGGAAAGGAAAGGAAGGATCTCCGCAATATAGCAAAGACGGGAAATTTATTGCCTATTTACGATCTACCGGAAATGATACTTTTGTAAATTATGACAACAGTATTCTTACCCTTATGGATCCTGACGGAAGTAATGAAAAACTTCTTACTCAGCAACTGGACCGTCCTGTAGGAAATTTTAGATGGGCGCCAGACAGTCAGAGTATCGCTTTTTTAGTACAAGATGATAGGCAGAGCTATATATCTGAAGTTGATATCCGTTCCGGTAAAGTTGCTAAAGTCATTGACGGAGAAAGAAATTTTTCAGAATTGGAAAGTCGGAAGGGAAGTGAATGGCTGACCATAATGAGCGATCCACAGCACCCAGAGAACATTTATACACTCTCAAATGGTAAGCTGAATCAAATCACCCATGTAAATGAAGATTGGCTCAAAAACGTTGAACTGGCAAATGTAAAAGGATTTCAATCTACAAGCAAGGATGGGACTAAAGTTTCAGGACTGTTTTATAAACCAATGGGAACTGGAGACCAGAAATTGCCTTTTATTCTCTTTATTCATGGAGGACCGGTAGCTCAAGATGATTATGGTTTCGATTTTACAAGGCAGATTCTGGCTGGAGGTGGTTATGCGGTAGCAGCCGTCAATTATAGGGGCAGTAATGGCCGGGGTATTGATTTCAGCAAAGCGATCTATGCAGATTGGGGCAACCTGGAAGTTCAGGACTTATTGGGCGCGGTAGATTATTTAGTAGATCAAGAAGGGATAGATAAAGACAGATTGGGAATTGGCGGCTGGAGTTATGGCGGAATCTTAACGGATTACACCATTGCTACAGATACTCGTTTTAAGGCGGCCTGCAGCGGTGCCGGGAGTGCTATGCAGCTTTCTATGTACGGCATAGATCAATATCTTTTACAGTGGAACGAAGAAATTGGACTGCCCTGGACTAAAGAAGGCTTAGACCTATATCTAAAACTTTCATATCCTTTTACTCATGCAGATAAAATCAAAACACCAACATTGTTTATGGTTGGACAAAACGATTTTAATGTACCTTCAGAAGGGTCTGAACAAATGTATGCCGCTCTACAGACATTAAATATTCCTACTAAACTTGTTATTTACCCAGATCAGTTTCACGGAATACGTGTACTTAGTTATCAAGTGGATAGGTATCAACGATACCTTGACTGGTACGGAAAATATCTTAAAAAATAAATCCGTGATCCACAGAATTTTGTAGGCATTGCCTTTTTCTTAATTAAAGTCTGTTTTTATATGAAGCATTCTTTGATTTTGAAAAAGGCTTCAATTAAAGGAATCTACAGCGGTTCTCTCATTTATTGATTTTCTTAATTATGGCATTCTACGCCAAAGTGAAAGCATGGAATGAAAGAAATAGAAGATGAAATTTTATAGTTGAAGCTTGAAATATTACACACTTGCTTTTTTTGGGATTTACGTCTTTTTTAAACCTGTTTGCCGCATGAGCAGGATCAATTCAAACTGATTTCAAACTACTTTTAAAAACGAAGCTCGATGCAAATAAAAAAAAACAATTTTTATTTCAAAAGCCAAAATAACAAAAATGAATCTATAGAAGTTTATGTGGGGCAAAGCTCGGGCAAACAATTAAACAGTGATATACTGAATGCTAAAAATGAGGTGTTGATTATTTCACCTTACATTGATGAAAGTAAATTAGATGACTTAATCCGTTTAAAAAATCGAGGTGTTAATGTACGCTTAGCATTTAGTGATTTGAGAACTAATCAAAAAACCAAAATATTACGAAAATTGGTGCGTCAAAAAAGACACACCGATCAAAAACTTAAAGAGGAGCTATTAAAAAAGAGAAATATTTTCAACATATTGTCTTTCTCCACTTTGATACTAGGCTTCGTCTTTTTGTTTTTTTCAGTACTAAATTTTGAAAATTTCGATTTGAAGACCGTAATTACCCTTGTTATTGTGTCGCTCTTATTCTATGGCTTTTATAAAATCGATAGTAAGAAAAAAGAGCTGGCTAAAACTAGTATTTATAGGTACGAATATTCTGAAAAAATTGATTTTAAATACTTAAGAAATAATTTTCGATCTCATGATAGCATGTTTATACATTCTAAGATTTATGTGATCGACAGAGAAATAGCCTACATCGGTTCTATGAATTATACCAATAATGGCTTTACAAGTAATTTTGAAACCAGGGTAAGAATTACGCATTCAGAAAAAATTAAAGAACTCGTAGCTTTTATTCATAACATTTTTGACGATGAATATAATTTCAAATCGCATGAATTAGCATTTTTAGGGAAACAAGTTTATAGTGAAGAGAACAAGGAGTAGCTTGAAATAGTAAAGAGCGGAAAAATAAGCGTAGAAGGAAATGTTGAAAAAGGTTTAGAAAAATCTAAATCATATTTAGGGCAAATTGCTAAAAAAAATATTTAAACATTCTCAAAGGCTCTCTATAACACACTATAATTACCGAAAAAAAACCTAATTTGATTCAATTCTGAACCGTTTTTAGACTGTTTTTATAGGTTTTTAGGCGCTTCCCTGCGTGCCGGACTTTTCATTGCAATCTTTGTCCGTTTCTCATAAAAGGATTTCCTCCCGGTAGGGACAGATAGTTCACTGCAATCCCTAATCTGAAATAATTCCATGAATTAAAAGGTAGTTTTATTCATTCCTTTAGATACGAATGCAGGAGCAATTAATTCAAAAGTAAGAATATGGATATTTACTAAACTACATAAATGGAAAAAAACAAAGCCCCCACAGATTCTGTGGGGGCTTTATAAATTTATGCGTTGTTGACGCTGTTTATTATAATGACTACTTCATTAATTTGAAAGTCACTCTACGTACCAATTGTCTTGCAGCAGAAGATCCTTTGTCTACAGAGGTGTCTTCACCGCTTCCAGTTACAGATAATCTATCTGCTTCAACTCCAGAAGCTACTAAGATTTCATAAACCTTCTCGGCGCGTTTCTGAGAAAGTGCCTGGTTGTAATCAGGATTTCCTATTTCATCAGCATAGCCAATTAATTCAGCTTTAGCATCTGTATTTTCTTTCATGTATTTAGTCAAGTAGTTAATAGCTTCATAACTATAAACTTCAGGTTGTGTGCTGTTAAATTGGAAATAAACATTCACATAACCATCACCAATTAACTTCTCTATAATATCATTTCCGCTGCTTGCAGAAGTAGCTTCCATTTTAGTGAATCGTGCTTCAAGTGAAGATTCCAACTCATCTGGGATACCATTTTGATTCTTATCTACCGCAACACCTTTCGTATCTACAGTTACACCAGAAACAGTATCTGGTTCTCTATCTAAATAGTTAGGCACACCATCACGGTCTGAATCCTGAAGGTCATTTTCCAGTTTGGCAAGACG
>JBBPYO010000232.1:0-4598 GCA_038199845.1 Flavobacteriales bacterium | reverse complement strand
TAATTAGAAAATGTTTTCTAAAATTTAATTTTTAGTACTCGGGGTATTTAAAATTTATCTCTAAAGAAATTATGTTAGGGCCTGGCTAAGATCGGCTAATATATCTTCTACATTTTCTATTCCGACACTCATTCGTATAAGGCCGTCCGTTATACCGTACTTTTCACGCTTCTCTTTCGGCACGCCATAGTGCGTCATTGAAGCGGGGTGGCTAAGTAATGTATCGCACGTTCCTAATGAAACTGCCCGTACACACATTTGCAGTTTGTTTATAAAACTAATGCCAGCCTGTAATCCGCCTTTCATATCAAAGCTTAGCATTGCACCCGGATGTTTCATTTGCTTTTGCCCGGTTGCATAATCGGGATGAGAAGCAAGCCCCAGATAATTTACTTTACTTACAGCAGAATGTTTATTTAAAAAATCAGCAACCGTGACCGCATTGCTGCAATGTCTTTCCATTCTTACCTCCAGTGTTTTCATTCCCTGGGATAAAAGAAATGCATCAAACGAGTTGCTGTTGCCACCAAGCAACCTATGAACTTTGGTCATTCTTGTTTCCATGTGACCTACGTCCCTGCCCACCAAAGCCCCGCCAATAGCGGTTCCGTGGCCATTTAAAAATTTTGTGGTTGAATGAAAAACGTAATCCACCTCATACTTAAATGGTTGTTGCAGGTAAGGAGTCGCGAAAGTATTATCAACTGCAACGATAAGATCATGCTGCTTCCCAAGTTTACTCAGCTCATCAATATCCACGCATTGAATAGTTGGGTTTGCAGGTGTTTCCAGGTAGAGCATTTTTATTTTATCATCATTTTTTATTGCTTCCTGTGCTTTATTTAGATCTCGCAAATCAACAATAATTACTTCAATACCGAGATCCGGCAAAACTTTTTCCATTAACTCCTGTGTACCTCCGTACAAAGAAAAATGAGACAAAATTTTATCACCACTTTTTAGATTACCTAAAACCAGGGAGCTAAGAGCCGCCATGCCACTGGCATGCAGCAAGGTTTTTAATTTAAGCGGTTCTTCATTTTTATTTATGCCAAAACTTTCCAATGCTGAAATAGTTTCTTCTACTTCAGTAATTGTTGGATTGCCCCAACGGCTGTAGATATATCCTTTCTCATCTCCATTGAACCTGCGCATACCCTGCTCCGCACTATCGAACACATAAGTGCTGCTTGCGTAGATAGGTATAAGATGAGATTGGTTTTGATCTGTGTTACAGCCGGAATGAATTGCGGTGGAACTAAAGCCTGTTAGCTTTTTTTTGGTGATGCCCATGTAAAAAGATAGCGTTAAAAAAAGTTGAGTTTGTAAGTTTGGGCAAAAGTAGCAAAACATGAAGCAACTACTTCAGCAATATTCTTCCTATAATGTATGGGCAAATGAAATTATAACAGGTAAAATTTCTCAATTGCCGGCCGCAATTTTATATAACGAAATGAACAGCAGTTTTGGAAGTATTTATAAAACGGTAGTTCATTTAATGGATGTGGAAAGCATCTGGTGGCAACGATTGAAATTGCAAAAACATATGGTATGGCCGGGAGTAAATTATGATGAGTCTTTTGAAATTTTGTCAAAGGATTTGCTCAACTTATCAATGCAATGGAGCGAATGGGTGCAAGATGCCAACGAGATAAATCTCACGCATATATTTGAATATACAAATTCAAAGAAAAAATCTTTCAGGCAGCCAGTGTATGAAATGCTATTGCATTTATTTAACCACCAGGCTTTTCACCGGGGACAAATAATTACTATGATGCGTCAAAACGAAGTAGAAAAAATTCCTGCTACGGACTTTATCGTCTATAGCAGGAACAAAATTGAGAGTAAGTCAAAGTAAGTCACGGATCTTATTGCGCTTCCGGCAATACCTCATCCAGTTTATTATCTTTTATAAACTTATCTTTTGCTTCAGTAAATTCAGTTTGCAAAGTGGTGGCGATTGTCAGGGCCTCATCAGCTTTTGAATGAATTTCAGGAAGCTGCTTTTCCAGGAGCCTGTTGCCAAGATTGATATTCTCCGCTTCAATTTGCGCCACCTTTTTCAGCAGGGAAGTTTGGGTATTTACTACGTCATCTACTTCACGAAGTAATTTTTCCATCAGGTGAAGTTTTTCTGTTTTGTCCATGGTTAATTTTTTTAATTAATAAAGAAAGGATTCAAAAACTGTTCCGTGATTGGAATTGATCAAAAAGTTTATCACAAAATAATTATAGGAATTATTCCGCTGTATCATACGCCCACTTCACCAAAGTAGCGCCCCAGGTGAATCCGCCTCCAAATGCAGCCAATACAATGTTGTCTCCTTTTTTCAATTGCTTTTCCCATTCCCATAGACACAAAGGAATAGTTGCAGAAGTTGTATTGCCATAACGTTGAATGTTGATCATCACTTTATCCGTACTTAAGCCCATGCGGTTAGCTGTGGCATCAATTATTCTTTTATTAGCCTGGTGGGGCACGAGCCAGGCAATATCGTCGCCTGTTAACTTATTTCTTTCTAACAACTCATAAGACACATCTGCCATACGTTTTACAGCAAACTTAAAAACCTGGGGCCCTTCCTGGAATATGTAGTGTTCTTTAGCCATTACTGTTTCAATAGATGCAGGCTTTTTAGATCCGCCCGCCACCATTTTAAGGTATTCAACACCACTTCCGTCCGTCTTCAACAAACTATCCTGTATGCCATATCCTTCTTCATTTGGCTCCAGTAAAATAGCTCCGGCTGCATCGCCAAAAAGCACGCAAGTGGTACGGTCGCTGTAGTCAACAATGCCGCTCATTTTATCTGTGCCGACAATTACTACTTTTTTGTACCGCCCGCTTTCAATCATTGCAGCACCTGTTGTAACGCCGAATAAAAAACCGGAACATGCTGCAGAAAGGTCGAAGCCAAAAGCATTCGCAGCGCCTATTTTATGAGTGATGATATTTGCTGTCGCGGGAAAAGTCATGTCAGGAGTAACAGTACAGCAAATGAGGCAATCAATTTCTATAGGATCTATTCCTCTTTTTTTACAAAGTTCAATTACTGCCGGAATCGCCATTTCAGATACGCCTTTATTCTCTCCTTTTAATATTCTTCGCTCTTCGACTCCCGTCCTGGTTTTAATCCATTCATCGCTGGTGTCCACCATTGTTTCAAGTTCGGCATTTGTGAGTTTGTATTCGGGCACGTATGCGCCGGTGGCTGTGATGGCTGCCGATATTTTTTTTTCCATTTAAAATTGTATGCTTTTTTTTGAGTGGATAAAAGTACTACATCTTGCTTATTAGATAATTCGTAGATTTTATATTCATTAATATTCACTTCGTGAAGACTGAATTACTTACTTTTGGCACTCTAAAATCTAATATGATCGCGTATTTATCAGGAAAGTTTGCCTACAAAAATCCAACAGTCGTTTACGTAGATGTGAATGGCGTAGGATATAATGTAAATATCAGCCTGAACACCTACTCTTATATTCAGCATTTAGATGAAGGAAAGCTATATACTTATCTGCAGGTAAAAGAAGATGCCCACACATTGTATGGTTTCTACGATGCTATGGAAAAGGAGATGTTTGTGATGTTGATAAGTGTTTCCGGCGTGGGTGCAGCTACAGCAAGAATGATGCTGTCTAACATGAAGCCGGCAGAAATAAGTACCGCAATTATGCAAAATAACGCTCACGCGTTGGAAGGCGTAAAAGGTATAGGAAGAAAAACTGCTGAGCGGCTGGTACTTGAATTGAGGGATAAAGTCTCTAAACTGTCTTCAACTGCCCCGGGAATTGCTGTACATGGCAATACTTTGGAGCAAGATGCGTTAAATGCTTTAGTGGCCCTGGGAATTGGAAGGCCTGTTGCAGAACAGGCAATTAAAAAAATCGCACTTTCTGGTTCGACTATAAACACCCTTGAAGAATTAATAAAAAAAGCCCTAAAAGCTATTTGATAGAACTCTACCTTAATTAATTGCCGGATGTTGCTTAAAAGAAAATTGCAACCAAAATTTTTTGGGGTGTTTCTTACGTGTCTTCTTATACTGTCATTTGTATTGACTATGAGCAGCGATGTGGCTGCGCAGGATTCAACATTTAATCCCGCAACAGATACTTTACATTATCCCATTCACGATCGCAGAGGGGATTTTATTTCGAATTCGCGAAGCACTTTTGACTTTGCTCCGCCTTCTAATATCACGGACTCCGTAGCTTACGATCCCGAAACCAAAAGATATATTGTTTTTGAAAAAATAGGTGATCGCTTTTACAGAACGCCCACCTCTTACACATTTGATGATTTTATGGCTATACAAGCCCGGAAATCTGAAATGGAATATTTCAAAAAAAGAGCCAATACACTTAGCATCTTAAATCGCGGGCGGGTGAAACCCAAGCTGAATGTATATGATAACCTTTTTAATCGTTTATTTGGGAACGGGAAAATTGATATTCAGCCGCAGGGCAATGTTGACATCACGGCAGGCTACCAGGGGCAGAATATTAAAAACCCCACCTTACCAGAACGAGCCAGGAAAAATGGCGGCTTTGATTTTGACATGGCTGCCCAACTAAATGTAAACGCC
>JBBPYO010000231.1:0-2887 GCA_038199845.1 Flavobacteriales bacterium | reverse complement strand
CGGTATTTTTGACCCATTTTCGAGAACACAGTTCCATCCTTCCTGAAGCACTTCTATGGCGTATGGTGCATAAATAGTACGGTCTAGGTTTTCAAAAACGGTACGGCCGCTCTTTAAGGAAATCTGGGCTTCGCTGGAATAACCGCCCATTACAATGGCTATATTTTTTTTTGACATATACAGTAACTGTGAGGGTTTAAAAATACAAACATTGACCGAAAATCAAGGGGATTTTTGCAATTTACGTAAGTTTTGGACTTTTTTTTGATACGTGTATTTTCGGTGCAGCTAAACAAAAAAAGAAACGCTCTAAAAAACGATCCAATTTTAACTAAATTTGCAGCTTCAACAAAGACACATCAATGGGTTTTATACGTTTTATATTCAGCAAATCATTTTTAATTCAGCTTGTTCTGGCAGTGGTGCTTGTGGTGGGGCTTGTTTTCCTTTCCATGTACTGGCTCAAGGGATCTACAAACCATGATCAGCGCATCGCAGTACCAGATTTGGGCAAAATGAACCTGGCACTTGTAAAGCAGAAGTTGGATGAGTCTGATTTAAACTACGTGGTGATCGATTCTTCAAATTACAATCCAGATTTTCCAAAATATTCTGTGATCGAGCAGACGCCCGCGCCCGGAAAATTTGTCAAGGAAAACCGAAAGATCTATCTGGTGATGAACCCTTCCGGCTATCGCCAAATAGAAGTGCCAGACGTGGTGGGCAGAACCTTGAGACAGGCAGAACCTACGCTGATCGCCATAGGTTTTAAAGTGGGGAATATCACGTACAAACCCTATATCGCCGAAGATGAAGTACTGGAAATGCGACACGAGGGCAAAAAGCTGAAATCTGGTACGCGCTTAAGAAAAACGGCTACTATTGACCTGATTTTGGGCGACGGCACGCAGTAATCCGTTATTTGGGACATGCTTTCCGAGGCGCTAGGTTGAGTTAACTATAAACCAACGTATAATGCAAGGAACCTTTCAGGTCATATCTTCATTAAAAAAATAATTAAGTAGCGAAATGCAATTATTATATCTTTGGATCTGACCTAAGAACTTGTTTAAACTGACTTATTTCTGATTTATGATGTTTTATCATTCAGTGAAAACGAATTTCGCGTTAGGGATTTCAATGGAAATCCCGACCCGTAGGGAAACGTACAGAAAAGGTTAAAGGGTAAAAGTTAAAAGTTGCAGGTTGCAGGTTGCAAGTTCAAAAGACGGCCATGATATCTTAATCCAAATATTTTATTAAACTCAAATTTGCGTTAGGGATTGCAATGGAAATCCTTTTTGCCCTTCGCAAAAAGATTGTAATGGAAAGCCCGACCCGCAGGGAAACGCCCAATTGAAATAGTAGAAATAAAACATTTTGCGGATATTCATTTTTTTTAAGAAGCGAAATTCCACGAATTACACTTGAAATCCCGTTGAAATAAATATTGGAATTTTCAGTAAAAACAAAATCAAAATGCAAGACAATCCCAGTAACGATAGCGAAGAGCAAGACGATGATCTTTATGAACACTACAGTTTTACCGCCGGTAAAGGTCAGGAACCGCTTCGGGTAGATAGATTTTTAATGAATTTTATCGAAAAAGCGACCCGTAACAAAATTCAAAAAGCGGCGAAAAATGGTAATATCCATGTAAATGGCGAGGCTGTAAAACAGAACCATAAGGTAAAACCCAATGATGTCGTGCGCGTGCTTTTTGAGCATCCGCCCTATGAATTTTTACTGGTTCCAGAAAATATTCCCATTGATATTGTTTATGAAGATGACGAGCTGCTTGTAGTCAATAAACCGGCCGGAATGGTCGTACATCCCGGTCATGGCAATTACAGCGGCACCCTTATCAACGCGCTCACCTATCATTTTGAGAATTTACCCGAGAATAGCAGCGGCCGCCCCGGACTCGTTCACCGTATTGATAAAGATACCAGCGGACTATTGGTTGTTGCAAAAACCGATGTTGCCATGACACATTTGGCCAAACAGTTTTTTAACAAAACCAGTGAGCGCGAATATGTGGCGCTCGTTTGGGGAAATGTGGAACAAGATAGCGGCACTGTAGAAGGAAATATCGCGCGCCATCCCAAAAATAGGATGCAAAACATTGTTTTTGAAGATTCTGATCACGGCAAAGAGGCGGTTACTCATTATAAAGTACTGGAACGTTTTGGCTACGTAACTATGGTTTCCTGCAAGCTCGAGACCGGGCGTACCCACCAGATACGCGTGCACATGAAATATATAGGTCACACCTTGTTCAATGATGAACGTTATGGTGGCGACGCGGTTTTAAAGGGAACCAAATTCACCAAATATAAACAGTTTGTAGAAAATTGCTTTAAAGTATTGCCCAGACAAGCTTTACACGCCAAAACGCTGGGTTTTGAGCATCCTGTAACCGGAGAGTGGAAAACCTTCAATAGCGAAATTCCCGAAGATATGGAAGCCTGTTTTGAGAAATGGCGCAACTATGCCAAGCACCAGCAACTGGATTAACGACTTATTTTAAACACTTTTTTAGTTCACAGGAATACAAAAAAGATAATTTGAAAAAAATCCTTATTTTTAAGGTATGAAAATCCTCTTGGATCATATGGATCAAATACATCAGCTCTGTCTGGCCAATCAGGTAAAGAGCCTTTTTGCGTTTGGTTCAGTCGTTACCGAAAGATTCAATGCAGATAGTGATATTGATCTGGTGGTGGATATTGCAGAGGATGATCCATTCTCATATAGCGATAAATATTTTGACCTAAAGTTTAAACTAATTGATATTTTAGGCCGAAAAATAGATTTATTGGAGGAAAAAGCCATCGACAATCCATATTTTAGAAAAGAACTCAATCGCACCAAGGTCTTGATTTAT
>JBBPYO010000230.1:0-3506 GCA_038199845.1 Flavobacteriales bacterium | reverse complement strand
GTAGCGATTCGTTCTTGCTGCAAACGCGCAAGTCCTGATAGTTTTTCTGAGGAAACCAAGACAAGCGAACTGCTGAATGCGGCAGCTTCCAGACCTTCATCCACATAATTGCTAACCCGTTGCAAAGTAAGTTTCCATGGTTGTCTAACCGCAAGGATCAAACAGAAAAAGAATACAAAAACGCCAGCGGCATACCAAAAACTAAACAATAAAACATAAATAAGCACCGCCGGTCCCGTTGCATAAAGAACTGCCTGAACAACAAACAAAACCTGCCACAGCTGCTGCAATCTTATCAATGCTCTTTTTGCCTTTGTGATCATTGTTTTCTGTAAAAAGCGGTTAAACGTTCAGCGATAAGGAGCAATATAAAAGCAAGCCAAAACCATTGCGAAAGATCAATAGAATTTGGATTATTCTTTAAATTCCTGGAATCGGTAGGCCGTGTTTGCAGTTCGTTTTTTGAAAGGCTTCGCAGATCATATTTGACTATTTCCGCGTTCAGATTGGGATATAGATCAAGAAGTGTGAGTAACTGTTCCGGTAAATTTCCAGAGATTATATTCTCCGAATTTAGATGCTGTGTTAAATTAAAAACATTCCGATTTGCTGTCGGAATAATTAGGTTTTTAGCTAAAATATCCGGTTTATAAGTCAAAATCCGACCAGAAATATCAGGAATTTGTTCGTTTTTTAACCAGATCAGAATATCGGTTTCATTATTTACAGAATCTCCGTCTTCAAATAATTTTAAAGGCTGACCCATATAAGAACCAAGCGCGCGAAAAGAAGCATCAATGTACTTTTTTTCCGCAGAAAGAGAATCGCTGGCCGAAATCTGTATGCGCAAAGTATCCTGAATGATCAAGGGTAATTTAAACAGTTTTCCATTCAACTGAAGCGAAATACTATCCCTTTCTTGATTGATTTCATTCCTGTTTTGACTGATTTTCTTGGGATCAAAGGTCAGCAAATTGCTATTGCTATATACCGAAACCAATTTAATACTGTCTCCTTCTTTTTCTGCCAAAATCATTTGATTTTGCACAGTTTCCGGGTTTAAAATCACCCAGTTAATATTTGCATCTACCGCTGGTCGTTTACCATTAATTCCTTGAAGTAATGCGCGCGTAAATAGAACCACGCTATCTGCACGCAGGTTTTTCATTTCTTGCGCGAGCTGCCAGTAATTCGGTATTTTCTCTGAATTTTGCAAAACTTGATCACGTTCCCACTTTGGAAAATCAGCTTTTAATAGACGTACCGTTCCTTCTGGAAGTGAATCGATCATCAATCTGATCTCGGGATTTTTAAGCAATACCGGCTCTATTAGATACGCCACAGGTTGATTTTCTGCTTGGCGATTCCACTGAGGTTCACCAAGGATTAAAACGAGTAAAGCAAGAAGCAAAAGTCTCAGAAAAAGCAGCAATAATTCATTCAACTGAATGCTACTCGCCTGCTTGGGATTGGCTTCCGTAAGGAACTTTATACTTCCTATTTTTATCGTTTTTCCTTCTTTTTTACTCCATAAATGGATCGCCAGCGGAACCGCCAGTCCCAGCAAGCCCCATAAATATAAAGGATTGAGAAAGGTCATATTAGGCTACTGCGTTTTTTTAGTAAGTTTTGAAGTGTCGCGCCCAGAGGTTCATTCATACGTAACAATTCATAGGTAATTCCCGAAGCCAATAATTCTTCTTTTATGGATTTTAGATTTTTATGTATTTGATTTAAATACTGTTTTTTCGCCTCCTTGGCGTTAATTTTTATACGTGTTCCCTGCTCCAGATCCTCAAAAGTAATTGTGCCTTTGTAGTCGAATTCCAATTCCTGTTTTCCCATAATATTAAGCAAAACGACTTCATTGCGGGAGGTTTTCATACGTTTGACAAAATCAATAAGCTCGTGATTGTTTTCATAGAGATCTGTGATAAAAAAAAGCAGTTCCTTCCGACTTCGGTCGTGCAGTTTTTCCAATTCATGCGAATTTTCCGGCCATTTCCCAGCGCTTTGTATGTTGATCAATTCCAGCAATAACCGATTGAAATGTTGCTTTTGACCTTGGGGATAAACGGTTTGTAACTGTTGATCATTTAAAGCGAAAAGTCCGACTGCATCGCCCTGCTGTTGGCTTAAATGCGCCAATGCCGCAATCAGAACACGTGTGTATTCCATTTTTGAAAGTCCGTTTTCGGTGTGCTGCATGGATTTGCTCGAGTCCACAATAAATTTTACCGAAACATGCGTGTCAACTTCAGCCTGTTTGATGTAATACCGCCCGGAGCGAGCCAACATGTTCCAGTCTAGCGATCGCAGATCATCGCCCGGCTCATAACCCCGATACTGACTGAATTCCATTCCGTGACCCACGCGCCGACTATTATGAAGTCCAGCCAACTGACCATCCACTATCACGCGTGCGATAAGCGAAAGTCCGCTAACGCTATTAATGATTTCCGGTTTCAGCAAATCTTGATAATCCTGCTTCAAAATGGCTATTTTTAGATTGAAATTGGCGTATTTTTCAATAATTCGCGGGTCACATTATCTGCAGTAATCCCCTCTGCTTCCGCTCGAAAATTAACGATCACCCGATGCCGCAAAACCGGGAAAGCCATTGCTTCAAGATCTTTAAGCGTGACTGAAAGTCGGCCTTGCGCCAGCGCCCGAGCCTTTGCAGTGAGAATCATCGCCTGTCCCGCACGCGGCCCTGCTCCCCAGCTTACCCAATCTTTTACATAGGCATTGCCAGACGTTTCCGGCCGTGTTGCGCGCACTACCCGACTCACATAACCTACCAATTCATCACTTATGGGAACGTCGCGTACCAATTCTTGCAACCGTACGATTTCTCTTCCGGAAAGCACAGGATTTATCTTAGCTTTCTTGCTTCCGGTTGTGTTTTTTAAAATATGCATCTCTTCATTTTCAGTAGGATAACCGATTTTTATATAAAGTAAAAAACGGTCCTGCTGAGCTTCCGGCAACGGAAAAGTACCTGATTGTTCAATAGGATTTTGCGTGGCAAGAATAAAAAACGGCCGATCTAATTTATAGGTTTTTCCTGAATAAGTCACCTCAAATTCCTGCATCGCTTCCAGCAGTGCTGCTTGCGTTTTTGGCGGCGTTCGGTTAATTTCATCGGCCAAAATAATATTGGCGAAAATGGGACCTTTGTTAAATTCAAAGAATTTTTTACCTGTGGTATGATCTTCTTCGAGAATTTCAGTACCAATAATATCAGAAGGCATAAGGTCTGGCGTAAACTGGATCCGTCTAAAATCGAGATCAATGGCCTGTGACAACGTACGGATCATGAGTGTTTTGGCCAGACCGGGAACGCCTTCTAATAGCGCGTGGCCACCGGCAAGAAAAGTAATAAGCAACTGCTCTACCGTTTCTTCTTGACCAATGATTACTTTAGCGATTTCTTCCCGCAGCGCTTGAAGTTTGCGGGTAAGCACATCAACTTCCTGTTCCAGTTCTCTTAAATCAGTATTCAT
>JBBPYO010000229.1:0-3271 GCA_038199845.1 Flavobacteriales bacterium | reverse complement strand
GGGGCGGCTATTCTTTCTGGTTTGAATGTTGATATAGTACTGATAAATGTTTTACTATTTTGACATTTAACTAATTAGGTTCATAAATCAGAAATTTTGATTTCATTGATCTTGATCTTATAACTAAACGTGCTCCAGATTTATTTGGCACTGGTTTTGTACATTTAAGAAAAAGATCCGTTCATGAAAAAAATAGCCTTTTTAATCATCGTACTTATTTTTATCTACAGTTGTGCCACCACACAAACTGATCAGAAAATGACTAACTCCATATCGTCAACGGACAGCACGAAGGTCACTGAAAATGATACCGTTCGCATCGCAAACGACAGCCTGGAATATGAAATTATTATCATTGATCCGGGTTTTAGCACTTTTCTAGCATCGATCGCGCGGCCTGAGAATTATTACTCCCAGAGTTATCTGGAAAACAAAAATCAATTTTTAGTTATAGATTATAACCAGCGGGTAATGCAACCTTTTCGCTATAGTCCTGATCTTTATGAGCAACAGATCAACTACGATCCTAGAATAGATTACGGCTACGAGGTAAATTATAAATTGTACAATTATTTTGTTTTTTTCAGCAGAAAATATGACCAGCGGTTTTCAGTTCCCACAAGAATTTAAAGTGTATTTAGACCCGCCAGTTATATCCAGGCAAGCAGATTTGGACAATCTCTTAGCATTCTGTTTTTTCGAAGCCATGAGATGTGTTAATTTTACAACGTGAAAAAATTTAAAGCAAATTGGGAAATAACTAAAAATTGGCAGTTGGTTTATCCGCTGCTTGGTATTTTATTATCAATGGGTTTTGGCTTTCTAATTGCGTGGAGACTGGGCAAAGCTTATTTTATGGATCACGAACTTGTGCTTCTTTTTATCACCTTACTTACGGTTATTTTCACTTTTCTTATTGTTAAGATCTGTCTTTTTTGTTTTAAAAAACTAAAAGATAGATGGCGCGTAGATGCGCGGTGGGAGCTTATTGCCATATTTATGGTTTTTGCGATTACCGGTTCAACAGCGGGCCGAATTTCTTCACCTATTATGCAGGCGTTGGGACTGGGAGGAGATGATATTTCAGGATGGTTGTACTGGCCAATACGTATTGTTCTGATTTTTCCGCTCTATCAGATATTTTTGATAATTATGGGATGGATTTTTGGCCAATTTAAATTTTTCTACGCTTTTGAGAAGAAAACGCTTTCCCGATTGGGCTTGGGTCTATTGTTTAAAAAATAGCTGTATATCCCTTATTAATCCTAAAAGTAATTTTGATAATGCTGATTTATTCTTTCCAAAAGAAGATCTGACCCGTCAGAGCAATACCAGAAACCGACAAGAATCTTTGAAAAACGGCTTGATTTGATTAAAAAATGACGTAGTTATAAGATAAATCATTCAAAAACAATCTTTTTGAATAACTGAATCTGTGTTATGCAAACCTAAAGGAACCTACCGGTAGGAAGCCTTCTTGCGAGGAATGAGTAAAAGATTGCAGCGTAAAGCCCAACCCGCAGGGAAACGCCCAAAAACCGATTAAAATGGTCGAAAAACGGCCAGGAAGAAAGTAAAACAGACGACTTTCGGGAAAAGGAAACACGCTGTTGGCACTTTTCGGATATTCTAAAAAAGGCTGTTTTTAACCGTTTTTTACCTGATTTTCAGGCATTTTGGTCGAAATTTTCAGATACGCTTTCCCTAGATTTTCCACTATATCGCCAGCGGTTAGCGCCTCAAAACCTAATTTTTCTGCCGCCAAATCTCCCGCGCTGCCGTGAAGATACACACCAAAAATCGCCGCGTCTACCGGCTTGTATCCTTGTGCGATTAAAGCAGTGATAATTCCGGTTAGCACATCGCCGGTACCGCCCGTTGCCATACCTGGGTTTCCATTATCGTTCACATAGATTTGTCTTTCATGAATGGTTATCGTATTTGCGCCTTTAATCACTAAAACAAGATCATATTTGGAGGCAAAATTCTTGGCTTTTTCCAATTTATCAAAATCATCGTCCCACTCCCCTATTAGTCTTTTCAGCTCTTTGGGATGCGGAGTTAGAACGCTTTTTGCAGGTATTAACATTAAAAAATCGGGATTTTTCGCGATGCAATTGAGTGCATCGGCATCGATGACCATTGGCTTTTTGCTAATTTTCAGAAAAGATCCCAGTGCTTCCATACTGATTGATGCCGTTCCCATTCCCATCCCAATTCCAACGACATCTGGCTCCAGATCAAAATTTATTTCTTCCAAATACGTTCCGTTATGACGGTCAGTAAGTACCATAATTTCCGGGATGGCAGTTTGTAGAATCGGCATTGCAAACTGCGGAATATATGTAGTTACGAGTCCGCTGCCTGCTTTTAAACAGGCTTTCGCCGAAAGCACTACCGCGCCCATTTTACCATAACTGCCACCAATGATCAAACTGTGACCAAAAGTGCCTTTATTGGTATATTTATCCCGTTTCTTGTAGCGTTTTTTTATTTCTGCAAAATCTATTAAATGTAGATCTGTTGGCGTGTTTTTGAGATATTCTGCATCAAGTCCAATATCAATACATTTCCATTTTTTGATGAATTTACCCGTTTCCGGAAGGAAAATGACCAATTTTGGCACTTGAAAAGTAAGCAGAATATCCGCTTTTATAACAGGTTCACTTTTCTTTGGAACTGCATCAAGATAAAGTCCTGAAGCAAGATCCACAGAAACCACGTAAGCCCCGCTCTCGTTGATCTTTGCAAATAATTCTTGCACCCAGACCGCAGCCGGCCGGTCATAACCTATTCCAAAAATCGCGTCAATAATTATTTCATCTGCATTAATCGTAGGCAATTTATCGTGTTCTTTAATAATTGAAACTACCGCATTTTTATCCGTTTTCAGTTTTTTTTCAGCAGCTAAAAAGTCATCTGAACGTTTCTCGGCATAAGCGACCACATAGGTTTTGACTTCATAATCATCGGCGTGCAATTTACGTGCGATCACGAGTCCGTCGCCTCCATTATTACCAATTCCACAAAAAATATGTATAACCTTTTTTTTTGGTAGGTTTTTCTGGAGCCATTTAAAAACGTAACCTGCAGCGCGTTCCATAAGTTCAAAAGAGCTTATGTTTTGGTTAGTAATTGTCACCTTATCGGCACCATAAATCTGATCGCGATTAAAAATTTTCATGGTATATTTAAAATTGAGGGATTCACAGGAAAATGGCTTTTAAAACCAAATAATTCAATAAAGACACTTTAAACTCAATGTGGTTAG
>JBBPYO010000228.1:0-4516 GCA_038199845.1 Flavobacteriales bacterium | reverse complement strand
CGCCAGCTTTATGCTGCTCAATGCGCCAATTGTTGTCGTTCCAGTCTTTGGGCAACCAGCAGGCATAATCTATTTTTACCTGCGTCACCGTCCCCAGTTTATTTTCTATGATATAGTTCCGCATCTGCTCGTGCGCGGGATGAAAACGCTGGTCATACGCGGTGGCATAAACGGTTTTTGCCGCCAGTGCGGAATTTATCATTTGCTCTGCATCGCCCAATGTTGTGGCCAGCGGCTTTTCGCATAAAACGTGCAATCCTGCATTTAAACTGGCAATGGTATGTTTTTTATGCAAATGGTTTGGCGTGGCGATGTAAACCGCGTCAAGCTCATTGTTCTTCAAAAAATCGGCTGTTTCAGTATATTTTTTGACCGTTTCGGGTAGATTTTCCATTTCCGAAGCATTTTTTGCACAGACAGCGACTAAATTCACTCGTTTATTTTTCCGGATCGCGGGATACATATAATCTCGTGCGACCCAACCATAACCGATAATCCCAATATTTAAAATCGTGCTCATAAGACTGGAGTATCAAGCAAAATCCGTTGTTTAAAATAGGCTGTTTTGTCAGTTTTTGAGGCCGTTTTTAGCACTTTTAAGTCGATTTTAGCTAGATTTTCTTTTTTGAAATAAGGCATTTCCGATTCATATTCCTTTTTATAACCGGGCGTGGGCCAATCGATTTTCAAGCCTTCTTCTGTTTCTGAAAGCATTGGGTTGAGGTGTAATTTTCCTGCAAAATGATCCAGTGGCGCACCGGCTTTTTTGGGTGGATTCTCGATCCAGGAAACCACTGGGTTTTTTATTGGATTTTCTGCTGAATTCTCTATTGAATTTAAGGGGTGAATTGCTTGTTTTTCTTCGGGACTGAGCCAGAAATCAACAAGTTCCGCATCACTGTAAAAAACCGAATCTCCTGTCGCCATCTTACGATATTCCACTTCGGAAATGGGATGGCCGCTCACGCCATGGTCGATTGCATTCGTATGTACATGGCCTAGGATCACAATTCCGCCGGTGGAAAGTTGGCGTAGGTTTTTAATCACTTTATCCTTGTTTTCAAAGAAATAGAAAGCATCGTGGCAAAAAACTGTAGTTGGTTGTTGCGGTTTAAAAATCGGTTTTGCCACGCTATCCGCACAAACTAATGGTCCACGTACTTGCATGAATTTCCGTGCCAGCCACAGTTTGGAAAACACAAGGTCAATTCCGGTTACCGAAAATCCGTTTGCTTCCAAGCTTCGCAAAAAATGACCGGCACCACAGGCCACTTCAATAAGTGGTTGCTCTTTGCGAGCGCCCAATTGCAACAGTGCTAGACCCGATAAAAAAGTGGGCGCGGTGGTACGGTGGGCAAAATATTCGGTTACTGGGCCGTAATTGAGCAGGCGCATGGTTTCCAGAAATCCGGTTTTTTCAGTAAAAATCCGGTTTAAAGCGTCATTTTCCGGAGGTGGGATCGGGGCAAACTCATCTTGATCTTTCAGCAATACTTTCAGCGCTTCTTGTAGTTTTCCGTCTTTAATATACCCAACCGCTTTTTCGCGGAGCGCAGGTTTGTCCCGTAAATAGGCAATGTTTTCCAAATAGGGAAATTCCTGTTCGCCGTCCGTTAATAAATGCGAACCTGCGTGTTTCAACATCTCATTATTAAACGGACTCAATAACCCATTTAAATGGCCGATTTTAGTATCTTTTTGGTCAATTTCCTTCATAAATCGGCGCTTTTTAAAATTGCTGTTTGAAAGCTTTTTATGGGTCCGTCATGCACAAGTTCGAGATCATCCAGCACATCTTTTTCGGTAACCGAAGCAGCTCGCACGCGCCATTTTATATCAAGCACGCGGTCAAGTACATCTGCTGCACTACTGCTCTGGCCTTCCGCATTGTTTAAATTTTCATGATTGGTAATTGCATTTGTGATAATTTCAGCTTCAGACTTCCCTACTTCTTTAAGAGCTTCGGTTTTTGAGTTTTCAATTATGGGCAGCAACTGATCGCCCAGCGCAATCTCACCGGCAAAACCGCAGTCTGGCAGAACCGCATTATGTAAATGATGCGCAAGACCGGTCAAAAATGGCAAACCAACTTTAGCGTTAAAACGCGGACTTAGCAACACCGCATAAACTGCAGTAATCAAGCAGTGATCAGAGTGCATTTCGGGCGGGACAAGTAGTAAACGCGGCATTCCAGGTTTGGTGGCGCCGGCACGCGGCTGTTTACAAAGCGCATCTACAAACCAGTATTTTTGATCAAAATTGATCTGATTTCCACTGAAATAATTTTCCGAGTAAAACTCCGTCACTAAATTCGGGATTTCATCAAACAATTTACTGAACAATTCAGAATGAATCTTTCCTTCAATAAGCTCAGAAAACGCCGATTTCAGTATGTTTTCAGCCGATTTTGAATCGATTTTAGCAGTTTTAAAAAAATACGCATCGCATCCCGGTAAGGTCAACCCAAGCAACGTTTTTAAGGTAATTTTCAGCGCAATTTCTTCTGAATTTTCTCCATAAAAAAGCCTCTTCCAGCTTTCTATAAAAAGGCTGGAAGCTATACTTTTTTTATAATGCGCGGGCTGTTGTCTTTTCAGGTCTTGAAGTTGGGGTAGCAACTGATTAAGCTTTCCCAGAGTTTCAAAAGGCAAAATTTGAACGGCTTTATTTTCCAAGATCAGAGGAAGTTAAACCAGTGATTTTTCACCTTTTGGCGCTTTGATTTTTTCAGTATTTTCATTTTGTGCATCTTCGTGCAACCACTCAACAAGATTTTGCTGTTGTATTGCAAAACGATGTTCTGGCTCTTTATTGTCTGCCATTAATGGAGCTTTAAAGAAAACACTTAAAGCCTCAATAGGGCCACCTTCATTTCGCTGTGAAGCAAGATTAAGACAGCGTGCGATCTCAATAGCGAGCGGCGCGGCAAGAATGGAATCCTTGCATAAAAAGTTGATTTTCATCTGCATTCTATGACCGAGAAATCCGGTAACATCAATGTTATCCCAAGCTTCTTTATCATCGCCACGGGGCTTGTAATAGTGGATTTGCACCATGTGATTTTCGACCTTATAATTAAGGCAAGAATCAAGTACGCTCCCTTTAGTATTGATTTTGGACTGTAGCGATTCTGGTTTGGATAGCGCCAAACCATCACGATTGCCAAGAATATTGGTCGAGAACCAGCCATCAACTTTCAGCGCACGGGCACGCAAAGCGGGGGCAATAACGGTTTTTACGAAGGTCTGTCCCGTTTTACCATCTTTACCGGCGACGGGCACATTGCGTTCCTGAGCAAAATGAATTAGCGCTGGAATATCTACCGCCATACTTGGGGTGAAATTGGCATACGGTGTATCCATATCAATTGCGGCGTAGGCATAAACCATGGCCGGAGATATTTTTTTACTATCTTCATCAAGCGCTTTTTCAAAAGCTTCCACAGTTTGGAAAATAGGATCAGAAACTGCCACGGCATGTTCAGTAGAGGCGAGGTTGATCAAGATGACCGGTGCGTTGATCTCTTCAGAAAAAGATTTGAGATTATCTTGAATAATCTTAACCTGATCGCGAAGGCTATATTCACTTATTTTATTATCGGTCACACCGGAACAGAAATCTTTATTTGCAATAGCCTTCCAGGGCGTAATCTGTTCTAGTTCCTCTTTGATAGCAGAAAGTTGCTCACTGTTGAGGACGGCGTGTTTCTTAGCAGATTCATATAGATTATCGTCAAAAATATCCCAACCATTAAAGTGGATATTTTCGTAGGCGGTTAAATTTAGATCGTCAAATTCTGCTAGAGGAAGTCCAGTTTTATCCTGTAATCCCTTCTTAATGAGTAAAGTTCCAGCAACGGCAGTAGTACCTACCGCACCACCCAGACCTACAATGGCAATACCTAAATTTTTGTTTTCTTTTTGCATAATGCGTCTTTTAAAATTGGTTTATACGTTAACTAAAAAGCATTTTCAATTAAGAACACATATAAAACTGAGCGCTCTTTAACTTGAAAAAAATGTATCAGAAGGTTGTGGTTGTAGGTTGTATTACAAGTAAAAATACTTGAAATTGATTTCCAAAACCGATAAACATGTGTTAATTGATTGCTAAAAGCGACGTTGTATAATTCACAATTTACAAATTGAAATTGGCATTAAAGAATTTTAAATGGATTGCATTGAGAGGCGTCTGGACTATATTTGATTAGCATTATTTTCCTTTTCCAATTCAAAGTAGTATTGTATTTTTGTAAGATGCCGCTATTTTAGGCTTAAAAAACTTATAACGACGTTGTGTTGTCATGTCAGTGCATGACAGGGTTTGTAGTGAAACCCAATGAGAAGCTTTACCTAAACAGGTAGGGCTTTTTTGCTTTTGTAGTAGCTTATCATGTAGAAAATTGGATGAATAAAATCGGCACTTTACGTGTAATTGTGCTATTTTTAAGGGCAAAATCAGAACGTATTTTTAATGGAATTCATCGATTATTACAGCATACTTGGGATTAATAAAT
>JBBPYO010000227.1:0-5881 GCA_038199845.1 Flavobacteriales bacterium | reverse complement strand
TTGGACAGGGAATGGACTATTACCCCAAAGAATCCATGATTGATAGTGCGCAATGGATGCAGATAGAAGATTATGTTTTGAGCCTGGCCCCCGATAGCATTCCCAATATTCCAGACCGAGCAGGCAGAAACTCAAAGTTGTCCCAATTTACTTCTTCCCTTCAGATTTTAGATAACCCGAAGATATCAGGTGCTATCGTAAATGTGAGTTATGATGTTCAAAAAAACAACTTATTTACGGCTAACGTTTACGGCCAAGTAGGGGAATGGAAACAGCAGTTTCCTGTAACAAATCATTTTAATTCCCCCGTTGTTTCAACTATTTTGAAGAAAGATACGCTCTATCTTACAGAAATCGGGATTATGAATCCCAGCGAAACCGCGCGCGGGGCAGTCTATGCGATGCATCAAGATGTGTTAACGCCACTTGTCACGAATTTGCACAGACCAGTTTACACTGAAATCAATGACCTTAACGAAGATGGCAAAAATGAAATTATCATTTGTGAATTTGGAAATTATACCGGCCAACTTTCCATGCTTATACAGAAGGATTCCATTTTTGAAAAGAGGACATTATTGGCGTTTCCGGGCAGTATAAAAGTAGAAGTTGTTGATATGAATAATGATGGAAAAAAGGATATTGTAGCGCTTTTTTCTCAAGCTAGGGAAGGGATTTATATTTTTTATCAAAAAGAAAATTTACAATTTGACAATGTGCAGGTAATTAGCTTGCCGCCGGAATACGGTTCCAGTTGGTTTTCATTGGTTGATTTTAATAAGGATGGTCAGCTCGATATTGTTTTAGTTAATGGTGACAATGCAGATTATTCTAATTTTTTAAAACCCTATCATGGGATCAGGCTTTTTATAAATGAGGACAATAATACTTTTTTGCAAAAATGGTTTTATCCAATTAATGGCGCTACACGAGTAATGGTTGAGGATTTTGATTTAGATGGTGATTTTGATTTTGCCGTATCAGCATTTTTCCCGGATTTTGAGAATGCTCCCGATGAAGGATTTGTGTACTTAGAAAATAGAAATCCTAATGATTTTTCATTTGTTGCGCATACCACAAAAAAGGCAGCAAGCGGAAATTGGTTAGTTATGGATAAAGGTGATTTTGACCAAGATGGCGATATGGATTTAATGCTTGGAAATTTTAGACTACTGAATTCCAGAAAACTAAAAGAAGATGGAAAACAGGATATTTTATATCTTGAAAATAACGCGATAAAAAATAAAACTCCTTAAAAATCTTTTAATTGGGATACCTGTTTTTATTAAAATTTTAAAATAAAGCCGAACGGGCCTTTTTCCTGTGACGAAAACATCAACGATAGCAAAAGCGTGATTTAATAGAATTGAATGGCTTCTTTTAAAATGGAATGATTCGGTTTAAAAATGAGTTTACAGCAAACCTGTCAACAACAACATAACGAAATAAACCCAAAAAGTTCTCCCCTTAATAACTTGAGGAACATTTACCGGAAATTCAAATGGCAGAAAGCAATGCGTAAATGGTAACCTCAAGACGCAGACCTACAAGGAATCCTACGGCAATATACTTCGACAAGCTCAGTACATCGCCTTGTAGGTTTTTCAAAAAAATTACGTCTTTAATCTCTTTCTTTATTTCTGGATCTTTAATTCAAAATAGATTCAATTTTCTGCAATTCCTCATCACTAAAATCAAGATTCTCTAAAGCGTCCACGTTATTCTTGAGTTGTTCAACCTTACTTGCGCCTATTAGTACTGAGGTTACGCGCTGGTCTTTTAGTAACCAGGCAATTGCCATTTGCGCCAGGCTCTGGTTGCGGTTTTCAGCGATTTCGTTCAGTTTTTTGACCTGTTCTACTACTTCTGGAGTTATTTGATCTTCGCTGAGGTACGTTCCCGGAGTCGCTGCGCGAGAATCTTTGGGTATTCCGTTGAGGTACTTTCCGGTAAGAATGCCTTGTTCAAGAGGGGAGAAAACGATGCTTCCCACGCCTACTTTTTCGAGTGTATCAAGCAGTTTATTCTCTTCCACCCAGCGATCCATCATATTGTAACGTGGCTGGTGGATGAGAAATGGTGTTCCCATTGCTTTTAGTAATTCAGCTGCACGTGCGGTTTCTTCCGCTTTATATTGCGAGATGCCCACATAAAGCGCTTTTCCAGAACGCACGATCTGATCGAGCGCGCCCATGGTTTCTTCCAGCGGGGTTTCGGGATCCGGACGGTGGTGGTAAAAAATATCAACATAATCCAATCCCATGCGCTGTAGGGACTGATCAAGACTGGCAATAAGATATTTTCTAGAACCAAAATTACCATAGGGTCCAGGCCACATATCCCAACCCGCTTTTGAAGAAATTATAAGTTCGTCGCGGTAAGGTTTAAAATCTTCCTTAAAAAGACGACCAAAATTCTCCTCGGCCGAACCATATGGAGGTCCGTAATTATTAGCAAGGTCAAAGTGCGTAATCCCATGATCAAAAGCGCTCCTTAAAATGGCTCGGCTGTTTTCAAAATTATCCTGATAGCCAAAGTTGTGCCAGAGTCCTAATGAGATCAATGGAAGTTTAATGCCACTCTTTCCGCAACGACGATATTGCATACGGTCATAACGGTCTTCTGCAGCATTATAGGTCTTGGTAATATTCATAGAATTATATTTTTTTGGATGCGTTCGTATAAAACGGCACGAAATTTTGTAATTATTCAGTAATTATCATGGTCTGGAAGCAGTTAAAATCAAATACTGCATAAACATAAACCCAAAGGTAGCTGCTGGAATAATAAAAACAAAATAGTATTTTTCTTGATGCAAAGGTTCAGACTATTTCTTTAAATTCTTTCTCTTTGTCATTTTTATGTCTTTGTTGGATTATATTGAATAATTTCTTCTCATTTCCTATTATTTATATTAATCGCATGGGATGCATATTTTCATTATTGATCTTGGTATTTCTGGGCGGTAATTTTTGACAAGTTGGTTATAGCAAGCTTCACAGGATTATTGCGGCGAACATAAATAAGTATTAATTTATTATCTTTAGCTAAAAACCTTAGCGAAATATATGGAAGCTGTAGATTATATTCATTAATTAGAGATATATAAAGAAGCAGGTTAAACACTTATGAGAAATAGTCATTGGCTGGATGCCAATGAAACAACTAAAATTGCCCATGATATGGTTAAGAAGAAATTCTAAAACCTTTCTAAAACGATCATTTCAATCCAAACCGATTACATTATGCAAAGAACTCTAATTCTGTTTTTATTTTTAATAATCAGCCAAAGTTTTGTGGCCCAAAACAAGTCAAATCTCGAACTGATAGATATCTATGATCTTGAATATGTCTCCGATCCTCAAATATCACCTGATGGAAAGCAAATAATCTATGTCCGGAATTTCAAGGATATTATGACAGATAAAAATTTGTCTAATCTTTGGATCGCCGATTTTGATGGTTCGAGAAACAGACCGCTCACGACAGGTAATAGTAGAGATGTCAATCCTATTTGGTCGCCAGATGGTAGTAAGGTCATATTTAAATCTAATATGGATGGGGAAATGAAACTCTATCTAATGTGGATGGATACTAACCAAAAGATGGTTCTTAGTGATGACAAGGAATCTAGCGGTGGTTTTTCCTGGAGTCCTGATGGAAAACAAATTGTGTTCACGAAATTTGTTCCTTCAGAAAAAGCTTCCATAATCAAGCTTCCAAAGAAACCAGAAGGCGCAAAATGGAATGAGGGTCCTAAATACATTACCGAAATGAATTACCGTGGTGATGGAGCAGGATATCTGAAAACCGGAAACTCCCAGATATTTACACTTTCAATTGATGGCGGAACTCCAAGACAACTTACCAGTTCTGAATTTGATTATAGCAATCCCGTTTGGGGAGCAGATTCCAAAACCCTATATTTTTCGGCTAATATGCATGAAAATCGGGAACTGGATCCCCTAAATTCGGAGATTTATAAGATGGATATATCATCGGGAACCGTTACGGCTCTTACAGAAAGACAAGGACCAGATGGTAACCCTGTAGTTTCTATAGACGGGAAAAAGTTGGCTTATGTGGGATTTGATGATAAATTACTCGGTTATCAATTAAGTAATCTGTACATAATGAATACAGATGGATCTGAAAAACAGCTGATTTCTTCGGAATTTGATAGAGATGTCAATGGGATTCAATGGGGGAAAAACGGAAAGGAAATTTATTTTTATTATGATGACCAGGGAAGCACGAAACTGGCCAAAATGGATCTTTCAGGAAATGTGACCGATTTAACAGCAGATTTAGGTGGACTTTCTGAGGGAAGACCCTATAATGCTGGCTCTTTTAGCATCGCACCAAATGGAAATTACGCTTTTACATCAGGAAAACAAACAATGCCTTCAGATCTTGCTGTTGGAAATAAAGAAAATACCAGAGTATTGACTCATGTAAATGAGGATCTATTTTCCTTTAAAAACTTGGGAAATGTCGAAGAGATCAAGTGGAAATCATCTTTTGATCAGAAGGAAATTCAAGGCTGGATAGTTACACCGCCCAACTTCGATCCTTCAAAAAAATATCCAATGATCCTCGAGATTCATGGTGGTCCTTTTGCCAGTTACGGTAATATTTTTTCTGCTGAAATTCAACTTATGGCAGCGGCAGGATACGTTGTGCTATATTCTAATCCCAGGGGAAGTACAGGTTATGGGCAAGAATTTGGTGATTTAATCCATCACGATTATCCTAATAATGATTATGATGATTTGATGTCTGGAGTTGACGCTGTGATTGAAAAAGGATACGTAGATGCTGATAAACTTTTTGTAACCGGCGGTAGTGGCGGCGGAGTATTAACCGCTTGGATTGTTGGAAAAACCGATCGATTTAAAGCAGCCGTCGTGGCAAAACCTGTCATTAACTGGTATAGTTTTGTACTCTATTCAGATAATCCGGGTTATTTCTACAAATACTGGTTTGGCAAAAAACCTTGGGAAGATCCAGAAAGTTATTTGAAAAGATCTCCATTGACTTATGTTGCAAATGTTACAACGCCCACCATGTTATTGACCGGAGAAGAAGATTACCGAACACCAATAGCTGAATCTGAGCAGTTTTATGCGGCATTGAAAATTGAAGGTGTAGAGACCGCGATGGTAAGAATCCCTGGAGCATCTCATGGGATAGCAAGTACTCCCAGCAATTTAATGGCAAAGGTTGCTGCCATTCTCGCTTGGTTTGAAAAATATAAAGAATAGATGGAAATATCAGTAAAGTCTCCCAGCAGCATTTTGTCTTTTTTCGAAAGTGATCTGTTTTTACTCCCTTTCTGGCTGTTTTTCGACCATTTTAATCGAATTTTGGGCGTTTCCCTGCGGGTCGTGCTTTACGTTACAATCTTTTTGCTCGTTCCTCCCAAAAAGGCTTCCTACCGGTAGGTGCAGGCAGGTCCACTTCAATCCCTAACGCGGATTTCATCTTCCCTTAGAAGGGTGGTTTCTGATCAATTTTAGGTTTAGATAGCTCTTGTTGTGTCCAATATTTTCAAATGATTTATCCTGCCGTAATTAAATGACTGTGAATCTATAAAAGATTTTCCAATGGAATTTTAAAAAATCCGTTTTAATTTATTCCTTTTTCAGCTCCGCCAAACCATCGCGTTTTTCGCCTTTAGAATTAAAAATACTTACCGCAACGACATCTTTTGGAACCTGTAATTTTCGGGAATCCTGCGTGAGATAACCGGAACCAAAATAAAATTCTTGCCTATAATTCTTCCCATTTGGAAGTTGGATCAACGCATACGTATCATCAGGTTTTAATGTAATGATGCGCTGGGTGTTTTTCTTTGTGAAAAGCTGTAGTTCTGCATCAT